>CAZZFH010000198.1:0-4876 GCA_964653295.1 uncultured Candidatus Bathyarchaeia archaeon
AATCCACCCACATCAACGCATTACTATTCATGGCAGCGCTAGGAGACACAGCAGACCAGACCCGGATCTATCAAAGAAGCAGCGCTCTAGACCACGCCCCCAAGGACAAGATACTGGTAGGAGGAGGCTACAAACCAGGGAGCAGCACCGACTACCGGGCGGTAATATTCGCAGGCAAGATTCAGGCAGACCTCATCATCAACGCCACAGACATCGATGGCGTCTACACCAAGAACCCCAATATTCACCCGGACGCAGAGAAACTACCAGAACTCACATGCCTCAGACTCGAAGAAATAATCAAACAGAACACCCGTCAAGCCCCCGGAGAATACGGGCTTTTCGACCTCAAAGGCATTAGGCTCGCAAAAAAATTAAAAATACCCTTAATCATCATTGATGGTACAGACCCCACGGAAATCATACGGGCGGTAAACGGAACCCACAGCGGCTCCATAATCAAGTGATCAAGATGATAGCAGAGACCATATGTGGCAGAAAATTCGATGTAGATGCAGCCCCAAAGTCCGCCGAGGAACTTTGCCTCAGATGCAACAAAGACAAATGTATGACCTATACACTATACCTCTACGCGGTTACCCACTACAATAACCCATAACACGGTAGAGTCATTAAATCCTAAAGATTAAGTAATGTTCATATACCGTGCCCATGTATCAAAGAGCACTCAGTGATCCACGATGTCCTCGGGAAACGCCACACTAGACCGATTCAGGTTCCAGAGAATGCTAGAAAAACTAGAAGAACTAGAGGGCAGAGGGACAGAACTCGTCACAGTCTACATCCCCCCAGGTAAGCAAATCCATGACGTGATGACAGACCTCAGAAACGAGTATGGTACAGCGGTCAACATCAAATCCAAGACCACACGGAAAAACGTCCAAGACGCCCTGACCAAGGCCATGGAGCGCCTCAAACTATTCAACAAGGTACCAGAGACTGGTTTGGCTATCTTTGCGGGAAACATTGCCAGCGATCAACTTGGTGTGGGGGATATGCAGACATTCACCCTCATACCACCAGAGCCCATTGGGATTTACTATTACAGGTGCGAGCACAGGTTCATGTTGGACCCCCTCTGGGAGATATTGGAGCATGAGGACAGCTACGGGATACTGGTCATCGACGCCAAGGATGCCACATTTGCAATGTTGAAGGGGCAGCGAGCCGATATACTCAAGGATATGAGCAGCGGCGTAGCAGGAAAGACCCGTGCTGGTGGACAGTCAAGCAGGCGCTATGAACGGCTAAGGCAGATGCACCTACAGGAGTACTTTAACCGCGTCGGAGGCCATATGACAGATCTATTCCTCAATATGCCAAACCTCAAAGGAATCATCGTAGGGGGACCAGGACCCACCAAAGAAGAGTTCCTCAAGGGCAACTATCTACGCAATGAGATCAAAGAAAAGGTTCTCACAACAATAGACACAGGGTACACAGGACATGAGGGGGTCAAAGAATTAGTGAACAGGTCACGCGGCTTCCTCGAACAAGTACGATATCTTCAGGAGCGAAAAGTTGTACAAGAGTTCTTGAAGCATCTTGGAGAAGACGATGGACTAGGCACCTATGGGGAAGACGATGTAATACAGCAACTCAAGAACATGAACGTCTACACATTACTGGTAAGCGACTCCATCAGGCGCTGGCAGGTAATCCTCAAATGCAGGACCTGCGGATTCACAGAGACCCGTATCGTTGATATGGATGCATGGGAGGAATTCGAAAACAGCATCAGCGACATGAACTGCCTCAAATGCGAAGGAGGCAACTACGAGGTAGAAGAACGAGAAGACCTCATAGAGGTCTTAGTAAAGATGGCTATGGAAGCAGAAGCCAAACTAGAGGTAATCAGCACCCATACCGAGGAGGGTGAGATGCTCTACAGGAGCTTCGGAGGCATCGCAGCCATCACAAAATACCGTACCTTCTAGGCTTTATCGATAAACTCATCTATTATAGGGTCCACGTGAGCCCAGTCTTTTCCCTTCTGGAAATCGCTTCTCTCCTTTTCAGTGGTTGGTATGGTATCGAACTGGCACTCATCATGCCCCAGTATCATGCACCTTGTGTGAATCATCTTATGGCTGAGATCAGCAGCCATGGTCTTCCCTGGGTCAATCAAGCAATACATGGCGCCAAGCTCAGGCTCACCCATCTCCAACATAACCTTACCAAGCTCACATAGCGGGGGCTTGCCTTCCCTGCGCTCCCAGAAACCATACTTGGGCAAGCCCTGATGACCTTGCTTGGTTCGTTCCGCCACATATTCGCTATACATCTTGATGCTGTCAAGTATCAGCTGTTTTCCCTGCTCCCAGCCAAGAGTTTCCACAATCGTCTTGCTAAAGGCAAGATGCAGTAACGCTAACCTCTGTGTAGTGACTTTTACCTCGTTTTCTGCCTCTGCTAGAGGCACCATTTCATCTGACATAGAAATAAGGAATAGTTTGGGCTGTAAAAGGGTTTAGAGGCTCATAGAGAAGCCGATATGCTCGTATTCCTCGACGGTAGCTTCTCCACCAGAGCCGTCCAGTATCTCAAGCTCCTCGACCTTCAAGGTATCCCTGATATCCTGAACTCCTTGCTTCAAATCAGCAGCGTTTTCACCAGCATATATGGTCAGCTTCTTCACAGGAGCATTCAAGCTCACGCCTCGGCGGTTCTTCTCAGTACGAATATTACTGATAGCCGCGATGATCAGGTCTCCTACTCTTTCTGCTTCCTCATCCACCAGTGACTCATCATATTTTGGCCACTCAGACACCGTGATGCTGTGCTCAGGATCATACATGGTCCTGTAGATCTCCTCAGAAATATGCGGAGTAACAGGCGCCATGAGCTTCAACATATCCTCTAATGTATGATACAGTGTCCACTGGGCTGCCTCCTTTGCGTCTCCCTCACCATAGAGCCTCGTCTTCGCTGCCTCCAAGTAGTGGTCACAGAAGACGTGCCAGATAAAGTTCCGAGCCGCTTCCGTGCCGTTCATGAAGTCACAGTTCTCCATGGCTTCAGTGCTACGTTTGATGGTCTTCTGGAGCTTGGTCATTATCCAGCGGTCTATTAGCTGTGGCTCAGCATAGCCACCATCATAGTCCTCAAGCCTCATACCAGCGAACCTAGCCGCATTCCAGAACTTGCGCATAAACCTCCAACCATACTCAACATCCTCCCACCTGAAAGGAATATCAGTACCTGTACTACCTCCTGTCGCTGCCCACTGTCGGGGCGCATCAGCACCATACTTACTGAATACCTCTGGTGTGGCTACATAGTTTCCAAGGCTCTTGCTCATCATACGACCATCATTGCCAAACACCATACCATTGATTAGTACGCTATCATAGGGAGTCTCGTCGAATAATGCAAGATGCCTTACCATCAAGTAGTATGCCCAAGTCCTGATAATGTCCTGCCCGCTTGGATGCACTGATGCCGGGAACTGTTTTCTCCAATTTGGCCTGTCAGGCCAGCCTGCATGTATTGCACAGGTCATGCTGCTATCAAACCAAGTGTCCATAACATCTGTATCCGGGATAAACTCGCTGCATCCACACTCACAGGAATCATTGATTTTAGTAACCTTGGGGTCCACGGGTAGCTCCTCTGGCTTTGCTAGCCTGATCTTACCACAATCCTTGCAGTACCAAGCTGGTACAGGTGTGGCGAATACCCGTTGCCTGCTGAGCACCCAGTCCCAGTCCAGCCCAGTTGCCCAGTCAAGAAGTCTCTGTCTCATCCAATCAGGATACCATGTGATTGCCTTTGCTGTCTCAACCACCTTATCAGTCAGGCTGATGGTCCTCAGGAACCACTGGAGGGCTGTCACAATCTCGATAGGTGTATTGCATCTCCAGCATAGACCTACCTCTTGATCGAGCTGCTTCTCCTCTCTGATCAAACCAGCCTCACCCATATCCTTCACGAGGGCTTTCTGACCATCACCTATCGACATCCCACCGTATTTCGCTGCAACCGGTTGCAGTATACCCTGTCCATCGATGAGCTTGACCACAGGAAGATTGAATCTTGCTACTGCAACTACATCTGCCTTATCCCCATAGGTACATATCATCATGGCTCCTGTTCCGAATTCTGGATCCACCTCATCATTACCGATTATCGGGACCTTCTGACCGAAAACAGGCACAACCGCTACGCCACCGATAAGATGATTATACCTCTCATCCTCTGGGTGTACGCTCAGCGCAACGCATGCTGGGAGATAAATCGGTCTAGTGGTAGCTATCAGCACCTCACCGGAATCAGTCATAAATGGAATAGTATAGATCTTGCCACTCTTGTGTTCATGCTCCACCTCGGCATCCGCTATGGCTGTCTCACAACGGGGACACCAGTTTATCGGGTGCTCTCCCTTGTAGATCATGTCCTTATCATAAAGCATTAGGAAGCTGAGTTGTATCTTCCTCATGAACTCGGGCTCCATTGTCCTGTACTCTGTAGTCCAGTCAACGCTGCAACCCATCCTTATGACCGCAGTCTTCATGACGCCGATGTACTGTTCTATCCATTCCTCGCACATCTTGCGGAACACATCTGGGGGGACATCGCTCTTCCTTATGCCCTTGGCTTTCTCAACCCTGACCTCGGTGGGTAAGCCATGGCAGTCCCATCCCTGTGGGAACAGCACGTTGTATCCGGTCATTCGCTTATATCTGGCCCTAATATCAAAATAGGTCCAGTTCAGGAAGTTGCCCATATGGAAATCGCCGCTAGGATATGGCGGAGGCGTATCAATGCTGTAGACTGGGCGAGTCTCATCCTCCCAATCATATCTGTGTAGTTCCTCTTCTTCCCATATCCTTTGCCATTTCTCCTCTGTCTCGAG
>CAZZFH010000199.1:0-4845 GCA_964653295.1 uncultured Candidatus Bathyarchaeia archaeon
GCCAATATACCAAACACCGCCACAGTACTGGTACCCCCAATCATGGCTCCCAGCAGCATACCCTGAAGCAGATTGAAATCCTTTGGGAGAAGAAAACTCACCACTACCCCTACAACTACGATGGAGCTGAGAATAGAAGAGATTGATAACAGGGTTGCCTTCCCCATGTTGCTGATGAGCGTAAGAATATCCACATTGATACCTGCCTCAAAGAGTATGATGCTAAGGGCGAGGACACTCATCAGGGGCGCCAACTCGTTAAACAACCCCTTATCGATATACCCGATGCCAGACCCCATGAGGATACCGAACCCCATCAACCAGATAACATCGGGTATCTTGGTGAATCTGTAAATCAAAGAGCTGATGAAGCTCAATAAGAGCGTCGAACAGACAAGAATAATCAAATTCTCAACATGCAAAATAATAACCTCCAGAAAACCCAGTTACATACCTAAAATCCATATTATGGAACATATGAAACGTCCCTTATTCTGCTCACCTACTACCCCAACCCATATATAATCTATTCGAAAAAAAGCAAAAAACCCCAAAAAAGGAACAAAACAGGAAAAAAAGCAAAAACTAGCCTAGAATCTCCCTGATCCTACCTAGAATAACCACTTTATCACCGGGTAAAAGGTACTCAACCTTGAAAGTCACCCGATTAGCAGCCTCATCGGTGATGAAAAAAGGCTCATAAAGCGCCCTGATACAGGGCTCACCATAGAAAAGCCCCTCATAGAGCGCCCTAAGGCTAACCTTGCCACCATCCATCTCTATCCAAGCATAACTCGGGGGCACTACATCTTCTGCTATGGATATCTCATTCAGCACACCAGAACGTATACCATCAACCGCATCCAGTTGCTCACTGAATCCCCCGAGTCTCCTCAAGCAGCTTTCTATAATATGTATCATCATCCCGCTTCATGAATATCTCAAGGGCAGCAATCAGACCAACGATGGTCTCGCGGCTCATCTTGGCAGCCCTACCAATACCATCAAAGGGATAGGCTTGAAGGTGAGCCAACTTTATCAACTCCTTACGCCCAAGCAGTATACCACTGTTGTTGGGTCCACCGAACTGCTTGCCCCCACTGAAAATAATCAGGTCTGCCCCGGAGCCAAGGAGCTTCTTGGGCACAGCCTTATGGGTTAAGCATGGTGCGGCATCCACGATGGCAGGTACACCGTGGCTGTGGGCTATTTTTACAAACTCATCCAAGGGGAACTGATCCTTAAAGGCATACAAAGTATAGTAGAAAGCCGCCGTCTTATCGCTATAAACAGTCTCCAGATCATCGGCTGAGATCCCGTTCTTATCTCCAGCTTGCACTCTTTTTCCGCCTGTTGCCTCGATGGCGTGATCATACTCGCTCCTTGAATCACCCATTACTATAAACTCGTTGCGCAGCCCCTCGGTGTGCATGGGTAGCCTCTGGATCAGATGGGTCCAGCCCCCTAGGCTCAATGGATCGTGCTTCTCAAGCTCCGTACCACGCATAATACAAGCAGCACAAGCCAACATCAAAGAATTAACAGCCCCAGCCGTAGATAGCCCAGCCTCAGCCCCAAAGGCAGCCGCCAACCGTTCCCCAGCCCAGTGTTGAAGCTGCGGTATGTAGATAAACGCCTTGGAGGCATCAAGCATCGCCTCAAACACTGATGGATCAGGCATGCTGCCCCCCAGCGTCGTAAGGCTAGTAGCAGCGTTGATTGTTCTCCTCAAACCATACTTCTCAAATGGATCATATACACCCAAAACAAGTCACACATAGTAAAAACAGCGAAGAAATAAGATATTATCCGTCTCTACGAAGCGCCAAAGCCAATCCGACACAAATAACCAATATCGGGAAACCGGGAATACCACCATAAGTAAAAAAGACGCCACAATTCACATGGGCGGTAGGTTACCGTCACCCGATAATAAAGTAAGGTTTAAAACAGATAATCTCAGAATCCTGTGGATGCCCAACCAAACAAACCAGCTACAGTGGCTAAACACACGATACGCAACAATAATAGAAGAACTACGAGGCACCACCACAGGCGAGACCAGCGAAAAACTAGTAGAACTATTGGATATCAACCAACAGATACAAACACAGATGATACTACACCTTCTCGCCGAGCAAAAACAACTACAATACGAGACAGACAACCAATTAATGGAGATAAGCCACTATCTCCAAGAAATAATCGCGAGCCGGATCAGGGAAGCAGAAAACCTCGAAAAGGCAAGATAAATGGGCAGAATTATCGATACAAATAATATTCCCCGAGGCTTTGATTCAGGGGATGCACCACCAAAGAATACATTACAAGGTTCTCGATAAGGCCAAGCGACTTGTCAAGAATGGACAGGTCGAGCAATTAGATAATGGTAGATATAATGTGATTGGTGATCATGGTACGTATAATGTTGTGGAGGACCCTAAGGGTAAGATGGCGTGTAGCTGTATGGGGTATAGGGATAAGGGTAGCTGCAGTCACAGCATAGCGGTCAACATTGTTCTTGGTAGGATCAAGGTCTGATAAATCTCATTGTAAACCATCAAAGGTTTACCTTTTTATTTTACCCCCCGGTAGATATATTGACGGATCGTGATATCCAATAACCCAGGTACAAATCTAGAGCAGCAGAGCATGATAAATGTAATCTACTTCTACCTAGAGGAACTCCTAAAGATAGATAGGGGTGAGAAAGCCACGGAGTATTTCAATGAACGTCAACGCAAATCACTGGTCAAACAAGGAGTACTTGCCCGAGCATATGGGCATGGAGGCTGCAGGCTAAGGCTCACCAATACGACCAAACAGATAATACAGAATATAGTCACCAGCAACATCTAGTAAGACAAGGCAGTCATCCGCCCAAGATTTTTAACCCCATCAGAACAATAATATTGATTTGTCAATAATTGAGCCAAAAGGAAAGGCAGTTACTAGGTCCTTCCGTCTTGATCAGGAATGGGACCGAGCCATCACAGAGTTAGCCAGGAAAGAAGAGGTATCAATCAGTGGTCTGCTAGAGAAAATTGTTAGGGATTATATCCTGTTCTACCAGTGGGCTGAGGAGCTGGAGAGCGTGATATTTTCCCCCAATACTATTAACACTATTATTGAGGCTCTCGATGAGGATAAGCTACGGGAAATAGGGGTAGAAGTGGCTCAGACAGCATTTAATGAGTCTTATCTGGTCAGGGGTGATCAGCTGGACCTTGAGACTGTTACTTTCCAGATCAAGGATCAGATGGGTAAATATGCCCACTGGTTCACCGTTGATGAGCATAATACTGATTCTCACTACTTTTATGTCAAGAATAAGAGGGGGAAGAAATGGGGTATCTTCGTGGAATCCTATCTCAGCAGCTTGATCCAAAACGTTGCGGGGCTTGAGGTTGAGACTGAGAAGGTTGGGGAAAACATCTTGGTTCGTCTGGTGCCTAGCTAAGTAAAGATAAACCAAATCTCAATATCCGGGTTTTTATATAAGGTTCAGTTAAAATATACTTGACTTAAAATGGATGTCGATCTCGACAAAGGAAAAAGAGTAACCATAGACCTGGATGAGTTTATAACAAGGAGCGATGGAACCCACGCCACCATGAGAGAGTTCGTCAAAGAGATGCTTGTCTACAACCCGAACTTTCACATAGAGACCAGCCCAAAGGGTGAAACATGGTACCTCAAAAAGAAGGAAGAATAGTAAAATCCCGGTTTTTATAGAAAAAAATATCAACAGACTCTAAACCTATCTTTTGATTACATTGAGCAGAGAAGCGCCGCATATCGTTATAATCGGGTTAGGCACAGGGGGGCTCTACAGCAGTAGGGCAGCCCAGAGATTCAACAGGAAAACCCAGATAGACATCTATGAGAAACGAGACTACCACATGTTCAGCCCATGTGGGATACCCTACGCGATGGAGGGAAAGGTCAAGGATTTCGAGGACTTGAAGCATGTTGTCCCAACGACCAGGACTTTACAGATTCATCTCAAGCATGAGGCATTGGAGGTAGACCCTGGGGCCAAGAAGGTGAAGGTACGTAACCTTGAATCAGTGGAGGAGAGCTGGGTGGATTATGACTCACTCATATTGGCCACTGGTAGCAAACCTACCATACTGCCTGTACCCGGGGCAGATGAGTACCTCGGGAAGGGCATGTATACGGTCAGCACACCCGAAGATGGGAAGCTGGTGCGTGATATTGCTTTGAAGTCCAAGTCCTGTGCTGTTATCGGTGGGGGGGCTATTGGTATGGAGATAGCCTTGGCGTTGAAGCATCTGGGGCTGGATGTGCATATTACCAAGAGGAGTGAGCCGGCTTTACCGCGTAATGTGGACCCTGATATGGGCACTATTCTGGTGGATCACATCAAGGAGAAGGGGTTGCATGTGCATTTCGGTAAAGGCATCGATAGCATCAATGGTAAAGATGTTGTAGAGTCTGTGACCATTAGTGGGGAGGTGATACCAGTAGATTTTGTCGTGATGGCTGCCGGTGTTGATAGTAACACGGACCTTGCCGAGAAGATGGGTATAGTATGTGAGAAGCGTAGTATCAAGACCAATGAGAAGATGGAGACAAGCATCCCAGATGTCTATGCTATCGGGGATAACTGTTTGAGCCACCATATGATAGATAAGACTCCTGCTAGGATCGCGTTGGCTACCACTGCTTATAGGCAGGCTATGGTTGCGGGAGTGAATGCGGCTGGTGGAGAGGCGGTTTATGATGGGACACTGGGCACCTTTGTCTCCTATGTGGGTGATCTTGAGGTATCAGCCACGGGCTACAATACGCCGGGAGCTGAGAGGGCAGGCTATGAGGTTG
>CAZZFH010000200.1:0-4845 GCA_964653295.1 uncultured Candidatus Bathyarchaeia archaeon
GGTCTTCTGGGCATGCGAATATCGCGACACCGTCAGCGCCTAAGTCGAATGCCTTCATCAAGTGCAGAGCGTCCAGTCGAC
Organism: uncultured Candidatus Bathyarchaeia archaeon; assembly: GCA_964653295.1. Classification (GTDB taxonomy): domain Archaea; phylum Thermoproteota; class Bathyarchaeia; order TCS64; family TCS64; genus RBG-16-57-9. The sequence goes on from CAZZFH010000200.1 coordinate 82, forward strand.
CACTGCATGGTACCTTGAGGACTCTTACGTTGTCCGGCATCTTCATCCCAAGTTGTCCCGCGATCTCCGCCGCATATCCAGCTGCGCCTTCACAGGCAAACGCGACTATTACTGGCTCATCTCTGTCCTCCAACCATTTTGTGGGTTTTAGTAATCCTTCGATGGCTGGTAGTACTTGTTCGTCTCTGAAGAGCCTTAGTTGCATCGCCGCTACTGGGCATGTTGCTGCACAGATTCCGCAACCTGTACATGCCTCGACGTTTACGATAGGTAATCCGAAGTCACTCCAAGTGATTGCTTCGAATGGACAGGCTGATGCACATGCACCGCATCCTACACAGGTATCCTCATCAACCACTGCCTTGGTTAGCTCGACCTCGATCTCCTTTTTATTCAGTATACTTGAAGCCTTGTTGGTTGCATAGAGCACTTCGTTTAGGGCATGCTGTATATCCATTGGTCCTTGGCATGCGCCGCAGATGTAGACTCCGTTGATGTTGGTCTCTACTGGGCTTAGCTTGGGGTGTGTCTCCTTGAGGAACCCATCAGTGTTCAGGTCGAGTCCTATGGCTTTTGCCAGTTCAGCGTTTCCAGCTGATGGCTCCATACCGTTGCTGAGAACAACCATATCCACTGGTAGCTGAACATCCTTGTTATCCTCATCCTTGTAGTGGAAAACAAGCCCACCTATGGTCTCTGTTACCTTGTCTGCTTCGCCCCGGATGATCTTTACGCCTCGGTCCTCTGCATCATAGTAGAAGCGCTCATAGTCTTTTCCATTTAGCCTTATGTCCTTGTGCAATATGGTGATATCAATGTCTGGCCACCGTTTCTTGATGTCCAATGCGTGCTTCATGGCTATTCCACAGCAGATCCTGCTGCAGTACTCGTGTAATCTAGGCTCTCGGCTTCCGACACACTGAACCATCACAAGTTTCTCTGGTTTATCGCCGTTGCTGATCTTCTTAAGGTTCCCAGATGTGGGTCCACTCATATCCAAGAGCCTCGCCAACTCCAGCTGTGTCACAACATCCTTGTTCTCACCATACATGTACATGCCAGTAGGATCAAACATATCGAAACCAGTGGCTACAATAACTGTACCAACCTTGAGGGTCTCCTTCACAGGCTTCATCTCTAGGTCGATTGCACCGACTGGACATACCTTGGCTAAGTTCTCTGGGTTCTCACAGTGTTCGAGATCCATGTATGGTATTCTGGGTAGACTCTGATTGTTGGGTATGTAAACGGCTTTTCTCATACTGAGACCCATATCAAACTCGTTAGGAGCCTCACCCTCACACAGCTCGATACATTTTCCACAGCCAATGCACTTGTCTTGGTCGATGTATCTTGGCTGTTTCTCGATGATAGCCCTAAAGTTTCCCACCACGCCTACGAGATTCTTTAACTCACTCAGGGTGTGCACGTGGACATTGGGCTCATTTGTTACTGGGCTCCTGTACATGCAACGTCTGTGGAGTTCTCCCTCGAAGGGCATGATACAGTTTCCACAGTCCATCGATGGGAAGCATGTGCCAAGTTGAGGCGTCTTACCGCCCATGAAGGGCTGCTTCTCGACGATATGCACATCATAGCCCATGTCTGAGAGCCTTGTGGCTGCTTCCATGCCGACTAATCCGCCGCCTATTACAAGTGCTGACTGTTCTACTGGGATCTTCTGGACTTTGATCTCCTCTAGGTGGGTCACACGGTTTACTGCGGCTCGTAACAAGATCTTTGTCTTTTCTGCGATTAGCTCGGTTTTCTCCTCAGCGCTACAGAGCTCGCTGATATCGATAACCTCGATGAGGTACTTGTTTATGCCAACATCGATGGCTGCGTGTTTGTAGGCTTCCTTGAATAGCCTTGGCCTGCATGAGGCAAATACGACTCTATCAACCCCATGTTCTTTGATCCATTCCTTGAATTTCGCCTGATCTTTATCAGTTGGACCATAGTAGCCAGAGTCCACCGCCACAACGTTTGGTAAGGTCTCGGCGTATACCGCTAACCCGCCAACTTTTGCAGATGTGTCTGGGCTTGTTCCCCAAGGGCTGATGATTACTCCTACCTTCATCTCCATGCCTCCTCCACCATTTTCATTAATTCACCCAATGCTGTGGTAAACTTGCTCACCATGGTACCGCTTGACTCCAGAATCTTGATTGGAGTCTCGATGCCTGTTGCCTTGAAGAAGCCCTCGATAATCTCCATCTGACCCTTGCTCCTCTGGGTTCCCTTGAGGAAATGGCAGCGATCCTTGACACAGCCTACTAGCATCACCCCGTCAGCGCCCTTCTTGACGCTGTTGAGCACGTTTCTTAGGCTTAGGTTGCTCATGCAGTTGACGTATATTGGGATGAAGCTGCTGCTGTACTCGGCTTTTACGAAGCCTGCGGTATCCATCAGATTGTATCCACAGTCATCACAGATGAAACCCATAACCACAGGTCTATCTTTCTCAGAGAGCACTGCCTCCACCTGTGCATCAATCAAGTCATAACCAAAGCTAGGCGTCTCCAATGCATGTGTGGGACAACTGCTTACACATAGTCCACAACTCTGGCAGAGAAGTGGATCAAATTGTGGGTATTCGTCCTCTGGGATAGTAATTGCCTCGTATGGGCATACACTCCTGCAGATACCACATTTTCCACAGTTATCCTCATTTACTGTTGGGTGATTGACTTTCTTCTCCACATAGGTCCTCAGATAATTAGTGCTCATATAGGCTGCTGCTCCCGCCTGCGCTATGCTGTCAGGGATGTTCTTGGGACCTGTCGCGGTTCCAGCGATGAATACGCCGGGCGCCCGTGTTACTATGTTGGCTACTTTCTCATCGATCTCCTTATAGAACCCTGAATCGGTTAGCTCGACGTTGAACAACTCTGCTAGTTCCTCTGCTCCTTCGCTTGGCTGCATGCCTGTGCTTAGGACCAGTAAGTCTGCGTCGAGTTGCTTGGTTCTTCCCATCCCGTCTGTGTATTTGATACCAAGTCCTTTGCCCTGTGGAGTCACATTCTCGATGTCTCCGTGAACAAAGTTTACTCCCATATTCTTGGCGCCATTATATAATGACTCGAAGCCATAGCCGCTCGCCCTGATATCTCTATATAGAATAGTGATCTCGGCGCTGGGGTCTCGTAGCTCCTTAATGACCGATGCATGTTTGATAGCCGCCATGCAGCAATACTTGCTACAATCTGGCATATATTCAGGGTCTCTGCTACCGACACATTGCACCATTACAATCTTTTTCGGCGGCTTCGCATCGCTTGGTCTCGCTACCACCCCACCTGTTGGGCCGAATGGGTCTAGAAGCCTTGCTAGTTGATATTGTGTGATTACGTTGTCGAGACCGTATCCCCACTTGGGTATTCCGCTTGGGTCGAAGTCCTTGAATCCAGTTGCTAGTACAACTGAGCCTACCTCGATGGTTTTCTCCCCGGTTTCTTCCTCGGTGCTTAGTAATGCTGCGGGATATACGCTAGTACAGCTCCCGCATTTACTGTTTACCACATTCTTCAATGCGGCCTTGGTGGGACCATCACTGTAGACCAGATTATATTCTCCTGAGGGGCTAGGAATAACCTCAACTGGCTGCCCCAACTTTGCCTTAGGGTATAGATCGAGGTTAACTGGTCTCTTTTCATAGGTTACCTTGAACCCAGTTGGTGTCCGCTCAACGTCCTTAACTGTGCTATTTACATGGTACTCGATGCCGGTCTTTGTGAGAAGCTCTATCATCATTGGTCCACGCAGACACAGGGTGCAGTCTTCCTCAGGGTAGGTCTTGCTTATGAGAGACATTGCCCCACCGATAGCGGGGCTTTTCTCGACAACATGAACCTTGAATCCCTGATCAACAAGCTCAGACGCTGCGGTCAACCCAGCTACACCGCCTCCAACTATCAATGCCTCTTGCACACGTTCATAGGAAATGGTTTCGAGGGGTTTGGCGTTCTTCACTTTGGCGGTTGCTGCTTTGAGCAGCATCTTGGCTTTTTGAGTCGCCTCGGTTCTGTTTCTGTGGATTTCTGCGATCTGTTCCTTGCCATTCACGAGGGCATAGTTATCGGTGCTGAGACCTGCTTCTTTCATGGCTGTCTCCCTTGGTTTTCCCCCTACGCTACGTGTCCAGGCAAAGACGACAAGTTTGTCATGTCCTTTCAGCATTTTGATTAATTCAGACTTGTCACTCATTGTACAGAGGGCGCTCATGGAGCCAACCTCATTGACTCCTTCTAGATTTCCAACATAGTCTGCTAGGACATTATAGTCTATTTTTTCGTTGAGGGTATCTCCACATGTGCATAATACTACTTTTGTGCTCATCTAGGCGACCTCCTTTACCTCAACCAGCTTACCATCCACCTTGACATCAAAGTCCACCATATGCACGCTACAACTGGTACATGGATCATAGGCTCTCACAATCTTCTCTAGCCTCCAGCACGCCTCAGCCCGCTTCGCCGGGTCCGCAAACTCGGACGCGTAAATCTTTGCATTAGCGAACAGGTCCTGCTGGATCAATGGATGATTGTATGTGGTGGGCGCCATAATGTTCGCGTACCTGATGAGCCCCTTATCATCAATCACATAGTGATGTGTAAGCACTCCTCTTGGAGCCTCGATGAATGATGCTCCTTCCCCACCTCTGCTCTTCACAGGAATCCTGATATCAGTATTAGTTATCCCTGGGTCTTCCAGCATCTCAAGCACCTCTTCAGCTTTGAGATTCATCGCTATCTTCAGTTTCAT
>CAZZFH010000201.1:0-4838 GCA_964653295.1 uncultured Candidatus Bathyarchaeia archaeon
ATCAAGAAAGGCGCAGAAACAGCGCTACCCATGCTCAAGAAGCTATCAAATGACGACCTAGAAGCAGAAATACCAATGTGGGGCGGAAAAAGACAACGCAAGATCGGTTTATTCGCATACATCGGAGAGGTCTACCACCACAAGGGACAACTAGCCTACGTCAGGGGCACCTACAAGAGGCTAAACGAGTAGCCTCCATATCTTTATGAAAAAATTACCAATCGGTATAAGTAATCCCGTACCACATTCATTTACACCAATTTTCGGTGAAACAATATGGCGAAAATAGACACAATAAAAGAATTCGCAATGCTAGGATTCACAAGACTCGACAGAGCCATCGATGGCTTAACCGAAGCCCAGCTGGACTGGACTAGCTGCTCAGAAGCAAATACAATCAGAAACATACTAACCCACCTCATCAGTGAATGGTACGGCTTCATACCCAAGGCTATTGCAGGAAACAAGGATGCAAAGGTCAAAGGGGTCCCAGAAGGCTATATAGGGAACAAGGACCTGAGCCTCAAAGACATCCTGAAAGACTACCAGGAAGGCAAGAAATACCTACTCGAGGAACTTGGAAAAGTCAAAGACGAGCAACTTGCAAAAGAGATGGAGTGGTTCATGGGCAAACAGACAGTAGGCTTCTACTTGATGATGGGCGTCAGTGAGATTATCCATCACGAGGGACAGATCGCCGCCATCCGCGGAGTCGAGAAACGAATCAAGGGCATCTAACAAGGCTCATCCTTTTTATTCAACCAATTTTCAGTTTAACTAATTTGAAGATAGGTATAACATGCTACCCCACAGTAGGGGGCAGCGGAATACTAGCCACACGACTAGGAGTTGAATTAGCCAAGACTGGCCACGATATCCACTTCATCACATATGAGCGACCATATGCGATACAGGGCTATGATATACCAAATGTCAAAGTCCACCTAGTATCAGTCGTAGAATATCCACTCTTCAAATACCCACCTTACACTGTAGCTCTAGCCTCAGAGATGGCAAGAATAACAAAAAGAGAGAAACTGGATCTTCTCCATGTTCACTACGCATTACCTCACTCAACCGCAGCCCTATTATCAAGAGAACTGACGGGAAAACCCTACATCACGACACTCCATGGTAGCGACGTAACCATCTTGGGCAGTGACCCAAGTTATGAGCCCATAAATACCATGAGCATTGAAGCCAGCAACGCGATTACCACAGTATCAAAATATATGGCCAATGAAGCAAAAAACAACCTAAACATCGATAAAAAAATCCATGTCATACCCAACTTTGTCGACCATGAGGCATATCAACCTGCCCCGTGCCAAATACTCGAAAACCCGCGCCCGAGAGCAATAACACTAGTTCATGTCAGTAACTTTAGACCCGTTAAACGCATCGATGACCTCGTCTACAGCATGTGCATCATCACCAAGAAAGAGCCAAACGCTCAATTGATTCTAGTCGGAGACGGACCAGAAAGACACAGAATCGAGAGACTCATCGATAGACTCGACCTCAGAAAAAACATTCTCGTAACCGGGTACAGAAGCGACGTAGCAGAAAGGATAAACTGCGCAGACGCACTCGTGTTATGTAGCGAGACAGAAAACGCTCCGCTCACAATACTAGAGGGCATGAGCTGCGGGTTACCCATTATCGCTACAAACGTAGGTGGCATCCCAGAACAGGTGCAAGACGGAGAAAACGGGTTCCTCGTACCAGTAAAACACCCTGAAGAGATAGCTGAAGCTGCATTGAAGTTGAGTGCAGACGAAAACTTGTTGGCTCGTATGGGTGAGAACGCTAGAAAAACAGTTATGAAAAGATACACCAAAGATATCGTACTCAAGCAATATGTTGATGTCTATGAGGGCATCCTCTAGCGCATCTCATATAACCCGCCATATACATAACCCGTTATGTCGAAATCTACATATTACGACAATAGAGCCGAATTCTGGAAAAAACATTACGAGATGGCTCTACCCTACGAAGAATACCTATTAACAGACCCAGAGAAAGCCCAGCGCTGGAGAGACTTCGAGCCAAGATCCCCAGAACTAACAACTGAACAAAAACAGAGAGTGCAAGGCTACAACAGGGAAATCAACATACTCATCTACTCGGGAATATGGTGCGGAGACTGTGTAAGACAAGTCCCCATAATACGTAAAATAGCTGAGGCAGCGGGAGAAAAAATCAAGGTAAAGCTCATCGAAAGAGAAACCAGCCCCGAACTCATAGAAGAACTACGAATAATGGGAGCAACAAGAATACCAAGAATAGTATTCCTAACAGAAGACTTCTGGGAGATAGACAGAGCAGGAGACCGCCTTCTACCGGTATACAAGGCGAAAGCAGCACGAGAAATAGGTATGGACCACGACGCAGGAGTAATGACCCCAAAGGCTCTTCTCAAAGAGACAGAAGCATGGGTCAACGAGTTCGAGCGAATCCTATTGATGGCTAGACTATCACCTCCACTCAGACGTCGCCACAGCGACTAAGTGATGTTCACAAAGAACATCGAGCTATTGGGAGTATCACGGTTATACTGCCTGATGTAAACCCCCATCAAATCTTCTACACCGGTAGCTGCTGCCAAGTCTAGCCATAGCCAATTAACCTCCTGGCCAAACTTCTCAGGGCTAAACCGCCCATAAGCCCAGCTAAGATAATTATCGATAACCTGAGCCTCACTCTGCAGCTTTTTCATCTCCTCGATCAAGAGACGCCGATCCCCAGGCTCACGAAGCCGTTCCTTGACCCCAGCTATACCAGACTCAAGATCAACCAATTTTGCGACCAACTCATTAAATGATGAATAAACGCTCGACTCGATACCCTGATGCGCCTCCCAAAGACCCTCAGCATCATTACTGTTTCTAGCCTCCACCCAGCCACTAAGATGATTAAACAGGTTATCACTCGTGATAACAGGTAAGCCCTCCTTCTTCAAACCAGCAGCCATCGCCTCATTCCAAGGCGTATTATAGAAAGCCCTAGAATACCGCATAAACAACGGGAAAGGCAGCCCCAGTGCCTTAGCAGCCGGAATAACCTCAGCATAATAACTGGTCTCGCCAGGTCCACCGATATGAGCCACTATGGGGATCACAGAGTCAACAATAACCTGTCTCGAATCAACCCGCGGAGTAATCCACTCAATAATACCAGAAACATCAGGCTCAGAAGCCTTTACGCTGAAAGAATACTCTTCCTCACAAATAGGACACTTTCCCACCAGAGAAGCATCACTGGAACCTAGTTCTCTACGGTACTTGAGCTCAACCCTTATCCTACGACACTCAGTATTCATACACTCCAAGAAAAAGGGAACATAATCATCACCACGAAGCCCAATCTGACTACGATACCCAGCAGCCTCAACTTTTCCAGCCGCAACATTAGTAGCCTCAATAAACCGTGACCTATTGGGCTCCTTCAACAATAACTCATAACCCTCTTGGAACAAGGATCGGGTATCAGGCATACTGAACCAGTAAACAGGCGTCCCGAGACCAGCCTCAAGATTCAGCAAAGTTCCTATGATCTTGGTCGAGAAATCCGAGACATTATCTGTGGAATAATAAGCAGACTTTAACACGGAATAAGCGTGAACAAGATTACGTTGGATACCCTCACGCCTAACACCATCAACATCCTTCAAAATACCCCGGTAATTACTATCGATCTTCTCAAGAGTCTTACTAAACCACGCCTCACCAGGAACTCCCAGCTCATAAATCGCCAAGTTCTCCTCACTAGGCTCCACCGGGTAACTCAGATGAAGTCCCTTACTGCTGGGACTAGGTAAGCGCATGTTTGTTAATTCAGCCTGAACACCGTCATAATCAGCCACATAATAAAGCGGGACCATCCCCGCCTCCCCAGCCAGAGCAGTCGCATAAGCGATCTTGTTAAGAATCAAGCTGGGTCCACCCATCAACATAGGCTGCTGACCTGCCTCAACCACACCATGATCCATGGCATCAATTGCCTCAGAAGCCTTGCCAGTTAATACCCCCATCTTTCGCATATGCTTCTTCATAGCGTGCTTGAGGACCTCAAGATTAGGCGAAATAGAGTATTCTTGTCGAACCTTTGGGAGAAGCCCCGCAGCCTCACCCAGCGTATGAGGTATATTTCCCCAGAGTTCAGCGCCAAGACCCTCCCTACTACGAGACGCGATAAAACCAGAGTATATTTCATGTGCCGGTGGTCGAGTATCCTGTTCAGTCAAAACATGCACCAAGATATGTTAGAAAACCGCAGGGGGCTAGATAAAAACACTTAGGCTAGAGCCCAAGAAGCTCAGCCGCATTATCATGGAAAATACGTCTGATACCCTCCTCAGAAAACCCAAGCTCATAACAGACCTTCAACTGCTCCCTGAGATACTCCACGCTAAACCCACGTGGGAAATAACTGCTATCAGTACCAAAGATCAACCTCTCAGCCCCAACCGTCTCATAAGCCTTCCTAAACAAGGACTTCAAGCTCAACTCATAAGGCATCCACCGCATCCACTGATTACTCCCACTGGTATCCACATACACATTAGGGCACTGCCAACAAAGCTGAAGAAGCTCCCTCCAGTAACACGCACCGAAATGAGGTATCACCACCTTCAACGTCGGAAAATCACTGCACACCTTCCAGAAAGTCAAAGGATTCAGATTACGCACATCATACGCAGGCCCCCCACCACCACCAAGAACACCAAAATGAATTAAAACAGGCACACCGAGACGCTCAGCCATCTCCCACACAGGATAAGCCTCCTCACCATCAATGGGCTTACTAGTAAGCCCATTGATGGTGAGGAGGCT
>CAZZFH010000202.1:0-4837 GCA_964653295.1 uncultured Candidatus Bathyarchaeia archaeon
CTGAACCTCGGTGCAAACCGTACCTCGACATTCACAAAGATAGTAATCCCGTTGATCGTCTCAAACGTCATTAGCGGAGCTCTATTGAGCTTCGTTTATAGCATGTCCGAGGTAAGCACGAGTGTCACTCTCGGAGCCTTGAGCGAGAACAGGGTTCCTATCACATTCTTTATCAGCCAGATTGTTTATGGCACGGCAGCGGTTGGCTCAGTGAGCATCGGAGCCAGTCTCTGCATATTATTGATGGCGGTACAGATCACCGCCATGGCTGTGAGCAACTATGTGCTCAAGCAAAAAGTATCATTCCTAGGAGTCTAAAACATGGTAGAAATAGAGCTAAAAAACCTCACAAAACGCTTCGGAGAAGTAACAGCAGCAGACAACATCAACCTAACAATCAACGACGGAGAGTTCTTCACCCTACTAGGACCAAGCGGCTGCGGAAAAACAACCACAATGCGTATGATAGCAGGCTTGGAGTTCCCAACAGAGGGACAGGTCTTGTTCGATGGAGTGGATGTAACCCATCTCCCATCATACGAACGCAACACTGGCATGGTCTTCCAGAACTACGCACTTTGGCCCCACATGAAGGTGTTTGAGAACGTCGCCTACGGGCTGAACGTCAGAAAAATACAGCAAGATGAAATAAAAGAACGTGTAAAGGAGGCCCTTGACCAAGTCAAACTAGGTGGCATGGAGGATAGGTTCCCCACGCAGCTCAGTGGTGGGCAGCAGCAACGTGTCGCTTTAGCCCGTGTTCTCGTCATAAACCCCGCTGTGTTGCTTCTTGATGAGCCTTTGAGTAATCTTGACGCCAAGCTCAGGGTCCAGATGCGTGAGGAGATCAAGGCACTCCAGAAACGCTTAGGCATCACTACCATCTATGTTACTCACGACCAAGAAGAAGCCATGTCTGTCTCTGACAGGATCGCTATCCAGAACCGTGGAAAAGTGATGCAGATCGGTGATCCCTTGGATATCTATAATGTTCCTCAGAATGTTTTCATCGCCACCTTCATGGGCAGAGGAACACTCCTCGAAGGCGATGTAACCAGTGTCTCACCTGAGGTTACTATGAAGATAGGAAACATAGAACTCACTGGAAACGACTCCACAGGCAAGATCAAAGCAGGAGACCGAGCCTCCTGTATTATTAGACCTGACAGCTATGAGGTGAAACAGCCTGATGTGCCTTCTAATATGATGGAGGGTGAAGTTGAGTGGACGTCCTTTATCGGTCCTTACACTGAGGTGCGGATTGATGTGGATGGTCACAAGATTTTGGTTGATGTTCCCCCAGAGTTTACTCCAGAAGTAGGTGGAACGCTTAAGGTCTACATTCCCTATAAAGATACGATAATGTTACCATTGGATGTGAATTAGATGAATAAGAAACGATTAACCCTGATAGTGGTCCTAGCCTTCGCAGTATCAACGCTAGGCGCAATCCCATTCGCAGAATCATATACAGGACAAAAAATAGCTGAGTATATGAGTAGCCCATTGCCAACGGCTCCCGAGGCGGTTCTCATTGGCGGCGATTTTCCCGTCATTGTGAAGGATTTATCCTCTGATCTTGCAGGTGGGTCTTCTAGTGCTTGGTCAGCTGAAATAACCTCGATCTACGGCACTTTTTCTATTCCACTTGTGAATGGGACTGATGATGATGGAACGTGGCTTCTGTACTTCAATATCCCAGATGAAGTGCACACTGGAATCTACAACCTGACACTTACACAAGGTTCCATGACGTTACTTCAGTGTAACAGCGTTTGGGTTTTAAAAGAATACCCTGAGACTCTAATATTCAGCCACATAACCGACATCCATGAGCCCATTGGTGAGTTAATCTTTCCACAGTATATTATGCAGGCTAACTTTATGAACCCTGACTTTGTAATCGCTACTGGCGATATTGTTCAGACTGAGTCCAATGCGAGGGCTTGGGCATATCTTCAATATGCTGATATGCGATTCGAGGTTCCGTTCTTTGCGCTTCCTGGAAACCATGACTATAGTGGATATGCAGGCAAGGTATATGCTCAGTATGGTGGAAAGCTTAATTATACCTTAGTGATGGGTGACTTTGTAATCATCGCCACTGACTCCAGTAATATCGGTTACCTTAATGACAATCAAATCATATGGCTCGAATCAGAGCTTAGTAAATACCCTGATAAAGTAAAGATCATCGGATTCCACCACCCGTTGATTAGCAGCGAGTATGAGGATGATCTAGGTGCAACCACTGGAGGCAGTCTTGAGGCTGACTGGCAGAACATCAATGACCTAACTGATTTGATGTACATGACATGGCTAGATGCTGATGGAACCCCTAGACAAGCTGCACAGGAACTGATGAGGATCGTACAGGATTATGATGTGCGGATAGTACTAACCGGGCACGTTCACCGAGACTTAATTTACATGGTCAATGATCAACACTACTTCATCACAACATCAACCACAGGAGGAGGCTTACCCCCCGGTTCAAGGTTTGGCTCAAGGACCATCACCGTGGTTGGTGACGGAATAGTTCACCTCGACCCATATACTGTGGCGAACTTGGATAACCCACCAAACAACATACCAACAGGCTATGTAACGTACACGTATAGTTCTGCTAACGACTTTACTGGAACTGCTGTCTCAGCTAAGGTTCAGAATGACCTTGATATGACGATAGATGATGGAAGACTCATCTTCAAAGTCTCTGACAGCAAACCCATAGAAGATTATGTGTTTATAGGTGAACAACCAGTAAGAGTTGAGACCACAACAACATCGGAAGGCTACGTCTTTGATGCCTACTTTGATGTACCCGCGCAGTATGGTTTTGAGGTTACATTAAAGGCAGAGGATGACTCAACAGATCCAAGTCTCGGTGTTGAGCTAGCTGCACCATACCAGATGGAGAATCCTACTACCGTTACTCTATTTGCTTCTGATTATGGCTGGGGCTTGAAGACCATTGATGTAAGCTATTCTACTGATGATGGATTCACATGGACCCAAGTCGAGTCAGAGATTGAGCCCATTCTTACAGGAACCCTATACAAGGATACTTTCCCAGAAGTAGACATAACCTTTGAGGTTCCAGCCTTGTTTGAGGAAGAGTCAATCTTGGTTAAGGCAGATGCAACAGACTATGCTGGAAACAGTGCTAGTTACATGTCTACTGATCTGTCTGTCGTTGCGCCTAAGACCTATGTTCTGTCTGTGGACTCCGAGCCAATTCATGTGGACATAACAGTAGATTCAGTATCTTTCTCGACTCCTTTCGAGGAGGAATTGGAGGAAGGAACGTATACCATCTCGGTCCCTGAGACTGTAAATAATGGGGACGAGTACGAGTTTTTGGAATGGAGCACAGGCTCAACGAGCACAGAGATAACAGTAGATCTAACTGAAGACCAAGGCCTAAGTGTCACATATGAAAAAGTAGAGGTTACTGAACCAGAGCCAGAGACCGGCGGAGGAATACCCTTACCAGGATACTATATGTTGATTGGTGTGGCTGCTTCAATACTCGTTTTAAGTTTGAGAAAATCCAGATTCCCTTAATTTTTTAGAGAATTAATTCCAATATATCCATCCCAAGGGTTAGGTTGTCCATTACTTGGTCGATCACGTAAACATTACCCTCTTTCTTGTACGCCCTGACCTCTCCCCTTTTGATGAGATCAATCATCTGGGTGACATCCAGCTTGTTCTTCTTCATGGCTTCCTCAATTGGAATATAATTCAGTGTCTTCACGTGATTTATCAACAGGTCCATTGTCTCCTCGACGCACTTGGTCATCATCTTAACAAGCGGATATATGGTGCCTTTGCCGGATTTCTCAGCGCATTTACGGTAATATTTCATCTCATAGCTGTCCAGTGGTAAACCAAAGAGGTATCCATGATAGTTGAGTATCCATTTGGCTGCTAGTCTGGCTGTTGAACCTGTGCCATAGTTGAAGGGTCTTATCTGGTGGAAATAGCTCTGGAGTATAGCGGATGTTTCTATTGCGTGGTATTCTGGGTTGTTGTTGAGTTTATCCAAGAATCCGTCGATTGCCACGTATATCTTGTTTCTAGTCTTATGATCCCTGAAGGTTCCTGCTTCCTTATCGATGCCTCTCATGACTATCTCATGCAACTCTAAAAGTCCTGTTGTAGAGAGGAGTGCATCCTGGTTCCTGTTGATGTATTCGAAGGCGTTGCTGTGGTTGATGGTTAGGTGCTGGAAGTAGGGCTTCTTTCCCATTAGGTCTTGCCCGGTATCCAATATTCTCCTAGTATCTCCGATGCTCAATGTTGAACCGTCTATGGTGTTACTCGTGTAGGTAAACTCGACCAAGATGTCCTTCAGTATTTTTTTCAACGAGTTCCTGTCGAGAAGCATGGATTCCAGTCGTTCTTTCTTGGAATTAATCCTATCAACGATGAACTCATCGATATACTTCACACTGGACGCCTACAAGACATGCGTCACATTCTCTTTTTTAAAGGATTATAGAACAAAAGGGGATGTTTTTGGGCTTATTGGTTGAAAAAGTCGAGGGGTCGTTGCCCGGTCATCCTCGACTCTTTTATGAGAAAGTCCCTCATTTCGTCTGCGTCTGTGAATATCCGTGTCGCGTACCATTCAAAGAACGGACTAGGCTCATATGGATAATATGCGTAAACTAGCTTGGCTAGTCCTTTGGCGTATACCATCTCACACATTACCCCGGCGCTAATGCTCTTTCTGGGGTGGTATACCACAACCATGTCACTGTTCTCAATTATCTTGTAGTCGCTGTCGATGATCTGGAACCTGAGGTTCTTGATAGCAGTCTCTACCTCC
>CAZZFH010000203.1:0-4834 GCA_964653295.1 uncultured Candidatus Bathyarchaeia archaeon
GCATTCATTTTCGCAGGCTTATTAGCCGCATCAGTCCCAAGAATACCCCTCCCAGAACTCAGCCCCGAAATATTCCTCAGCATACTCCTACCACCTATATTATTCACAGAGACACTCACCTTAGACATAGACGGTCTTATCGACGACAGTGATACAATTTTATCTTATGCCCTACCCGGGACTCTGCTTGTCGTATCAGCGATCGGCGTCTATACACACTATGTTTTCCAGATGGGTTGGCTAGAGGCTTTCATGCTTGGAATAGTTGTTGCACCAACTGACCCTGTCAGTGTCATTGCCACATTCAAACGTCTTGGCGTAGTCCGTCGTTTCCAGCTTATTGTAGCTGGTGAGAGCTTATTCAATGATGGTGTTGCCATTGTAGTATACAGCTTATTGGTAACTGTAATAGAGGCAGGCTCAATCACTGGGCTAGAAATACTCACCATCACCATAATCAAGGTATTTGGCGGTATCATACTCGGCTACGTCGCCGGGTATATTGTTCACTTGATCTTCTGCTGGACCGATGACCTATATGTTAAGACACTTTTGACCTTCATTATCGCCTTTGGCGTATTCAGGCTTGCAGAGCAATTCCAATCATCTGGTGTAATCGCCGTTGTATTAGCTGGGCTCATCCTAAACTATAGGTGCAGAAACTTTGGAGGCGTTAGCGAGAAAGGAGAAGAGACCCTCGAAATAATGTGGGAGTTTGTAGGATTCATCGCCAGCAGCTTCGCATTTATCTTCATCGGTGTAAGCCTTGACCTAGAACTCCTTTCCCACTTCATGCTCCAGATAATAGCGCTTAGCATTGTGAGCGTCATCTTCAGATATGGAATGATAGACATCATCGCCAGATTCCTAGAAAGATTTAGGTCAAAGAGAATCCCCCAGAACTGGCGAATAGGGATGACTTGGAGCGGCTTAAGGGGAGCAGTCTCAGTAGTGCTTATACTTGGCATAACAGGCATCGATCTGCCCAACGAGCAACTGCTGCTCGCCTTAACATATGGAATCGTTCTCAGCACAAACGTCATTCAAGGCCTATCCATGCCACTACTCATCAAAAGACTCAACCTCTTCAGCAGCACTAGACAGATAATCGAAGAAGAAGAGTCCGAGGAGTAGAAATTATAGGTTTATTACATGTGCTTCCCGACTTTGATCTGATTCTAATGTCAATAGCTGAAAGACTCAGAATGTTATCCGACTTGGAGGAAAAATACGCAGTCGAGCTCGACAAAGAATACCGTGGATATGGAAACGAGATAGTCAGGGAACTTCTCGCATCCGTGATGATCGATAGCCAAAAACACGCAGGCCTCTACAAGGCAGCCGCAATGATCGCTGAGGGCAAAAGCCTAGCCATCACAAAAGAGGAATACGAGGTCTTGGAGAAGAAGCTCAAGCTTCACATCGATAAAGAAAAAGAAATGCTCGACGCAGTCACAGGGCTCATGGACGAAGTCAAGGACGAACGAATCAAGAAGATATTAATAAAAATCTATGAAGACGAGCTAATGCATCACCCCTTCATGACAAGCTTCTTGGACCTCGTACTCAAACGAGAGACCATCACAGAACAAGATATCTGGGATATGCTCTTCAGAGACCTACCGACCCACGGACATGTCGCAGACCCCTATGTAGGAAAAGACTACGGACCATAACCCCTCTCCTTTTTACTTTGATTTTTCTTCATAAAAATCTATAATATCTACCTAAGACCCCCTTTAATCACCTCCATGGGTGTGAGAAACATGGGCAAAATCATTCGACTATTAGCCATAGATGATAATGCAGAACGCATTTCAAAGATAGCAGAACAAATATCAAAACAATACCCGGATCTACATGTTGAATACCCACTCGATTTGAAATCTCTCATTCAACTCCATGAAACATACTGCAACGAAAGGTCCAAGTACGGAGAAACATCATACGGGGCATTTCCAGATACACCTAAAGTGGTGGTTCGAGGAGAAGAACTATTTATTGTAAATGAAGATGGGTCCGAAGAATTCTGGGGCTCGGAAATGAATGATAATATTGAAGAAATTGCTTCTCAGATGGAAATGGAGCTAAGAGCTGTCAAATGGATTAAACGCGCACTTGAGAGAGTCATCAGCGACCTCACAGAGATATTGATGTATAATGATGTCCCGCATGATCAAATCCAATACATTGTCTTTGAGGGATACCGTTCTCTTCTATTCAGTTTCATAAAAATCGATGAATTAATCAATAGAAATTAGAGTTATTTTCAACCGTTACTAGCAATTATTATGGACTATTTTGCATTAAAAAATAAAGGTTTTTAAATGAAACACCCTGAATTCAATTGTATGTCTGAAAGGAAATACAAGTACCACACAGTCAACCTACCTGAAAGTCTGGCAAAGAAAATCGAGGAAGTAATAGAGAGCGGAAACCATGGCTATACAAGCATACCAGACTTTGTCAAATCCGCCGTTAGACGATATCTCAGAGACTTGGGTTACTTGGTTTAAATCACATAATCTGGGTTTACATAAACGCTCTCCTAGAGTTAGTTGTTTTCTAGGTAGCTAAAAACCAAAACATTCTTAATATCGCTAGCGTAATAACCATTCATGCCTATATGCAGATCCTGTGGAACGAAATTAACCGAGGACGTAAACTTCTGCCCAAACTGTGGCCTCAGAACAGAGAAAGGAGAAAACGATAACGTAAGAACTCCTGTAGATAGAAGACCAGACTGGGAAAAAGACTTGGAGTATGCCATACAAAACGCGTCAAAACTTCTTGAAGAAGCAGTTGATACAGCGAAGAAAGGACTCAAACAAGTCTCTGATGAGGTTAAAACAGAGATAGATAGAGCCAAAGATGCTAGATCAAAGAAAAATGGTCCAGTTTACTGCCCGAAATGTGGCGCTAAAAATCCAAGTGACTCAGACTATTGTACAAAATGTGGCGCTAAGATCTATTCATAACCCCTTTTTTTCTAAACAACCATTAATGTAATCCCTTTTGAATGGGAATAAAAATAAGCTCAAAACAATCCACATAACCCATGATCATCCTCTGTAGCGGTAGCTTCGTAGCCGATATACTTGTACCCGATCTTCCCAATATCGGTCCTCCGGGAAGCCTAACCTACGCGCCAAATGGGATACATCTTAGCCCGGGCGGACACAGTGCAAACGTTGCCATAAACCTGGCTCAACTTGAAGCCGAACGCATCTATGCAGTAGGATCTATTGGGCGGGACGAGATGGGGAAATTTCTGGTCGAACAGATAAAAAACAGGGGTGTAAATCCCCTTCCCGAGATACAGGATAATAGCACTACGGCTAAAAATGTCGCTCTTCTGGTCAAAGGAGAAGACCGGCGCTACATATCTGAGCTTAGCGCTAATTCGCTTCTAACCTCAACTCATCTCAAATCCTCAATAAATGATGTTAGACCTAAGATTTTTTATCAGGGAACTCTCGGTGGTCTACCAAATATAGAAAAAGCCCTCCCTGAGATCTTAGACAATAACAAAGATGTTTTGAATTTTATCGATGTAATCATGCCATCAAATGGCTGGGGGTATCTTGAATCCGCTTCTCCCTTCATAAATATACTTCACGCAAATCGGCTGGAAGCATATAATTTAACGGGGGAGAATGATCCCCAAAGGGCTATCAGAAAATTAAACCAGATGGGTATCCGGCTAGTAATAATCAGTGATGCTCAGAACGGGGTATTGGCGGGAACCAAGACGCATCATATAGAGATGCCTGCTTACCAAGTTACTCAAGTTGACCCGACTGGGGCAGGGGACGCCTTATCTGCTGGTATAATTTGTTTTATTCAAAAGAACAATTATTCGCTTGATGATTTATTAGATCCTGAGGTTATAATCGAGTTCTTGTTGTATGGGCAGGCTGCTGGCGCGGCTTGTGTAACTGGGCTAGGGGCAACCACGAATGTAAATATGAAAAACGTGAAAAGCATCCTCAAGCAACAAAGAGACAAAGTCCAATCACAGACACGAATGAAACGACAATGAGCCTCCAGAAAACAAGAATCTCAACAGGAATACCTTCCCTAGACAACCTACTTGGTGGAGGATTCCATAGTCAAGCCATCAACCTAATCTATGGAGAGGCTACTACTGGGAAAACCACACTGTCTCTTACCACTGTTTTTCATCATCTGAGCCAAAAGCCATCTGCAAAGGCTGTTTATCTGGATATAGATAACAAGTTGAATGCGTCTCGTCTGGAACAAATCGCGTCCTCCCAAGGAAGAAATCTTCTTCCAAGGATTCAGCTCTTCACTCCTGAAAGTTATTCTATGCAAGGGGATGCGCTTGAAAATTTACCTGAATTAATCACAGGAGATCTATTGGTAATTGATAGTATCACTGGTCTTTACCGTGGGGAGACAGAAAACGCTGAAAAGACGTTCAGGGTAAACAAAGAGCTTAACCGTCAGCTAGGATACTTAACGGAGGTAGCGGAAACAACAGGGTCGACTATGTTGCTTACAGGGCAGGTACGAAGCATATTAGATACTCAGCAGGTGGAACCAGTCGCACAGAGACTGCTGCGGTATTGGAGCGAGACCATTATCAGGCTGGAGAAAACCGCTCAGTCAAGCAACAGACATGCTATATTAGAGAAACCAGAAGAATCCAGAGCACCCATCATACTCACAATAAACAAATCAGGCATAACGGAGGAACAACGATGAACCTCAGACCAATACTCAACACAATATGGCTCTACCTACCAGCATACTTCGCCAACGCAGCACCTGTAGCCCTAGGTGGTGGACCACCCCTCGATGGAGGTGAGAA
>CAZZFH010000204.1:0-4816 GCA_964653295.1 uncultured Candidatus Bathyarchaeia archaeon
CGGTATCATGGGAGGGGTGAAAAAGCGAATAGAGTCCCACATGGTACACTTCCTCCCTGCATTAACAGATGACAGATACAACATGGCTAGGATTGATGAAAAGGATTACAGGATTGAGATCTATGACCGGGAGGCGAGACGATGGAGAGGGAAGGGAGTATTCAGTGGAGCCACTCAGGACCAGTTCAGCTTAGCCCTGCGGCTCGCATTTGCATTGAGTACAATTCCCTCAACAAGGGGAGCCAGACCAGGGTTTATTTTCTTGGATGAGCCACTTAGCGGTTTTGATGTCCAGAGGAGAAGAGGCTTCATGACACTTCTCCAAGAAGAACTTCCGAAGTACTTCGACCAGATAATCGTTATCAGCCACTTGGAAGCCCTACAAGAAGAGTTCCCGTACAACCTCCAGTTAGAAGCTGGACAAATAGTAACCGCCAGCGCATAGTACGGATGATGATCCATTCATCGCACGTACGAGGATGAGTTTACATCTACTACGGTTTTTCAACGGAACAGAGACAGGATAGTTTATTTATTTGATTAAAATAGTCGCACATGATTCGCAATGGGTGGAGATTCCTTAGATCCAAAGATCAAAGTAACTCCTAAGGAGGATGGTGCAGTCATTACCGTAGGGGGCTTCGACGTAGTAATCACGATAAAACCTTCTGAGAAAGTTCCAACCAAGCCCCCCGTTCCGATCAAGCCAAGTATAACAGTTGAATTGGTGAAGAAAGATCTGGACTCGTATCTCGAAGATCTCGATATTACAGAGGACGATGAGAATATAGTGGTCATGCCTAAGCGATATCTGGGTCGCGACAAGTTCGCCCCCATAGCCGACCTCATAAGGGAGCTCGGCGGAAGCTATGTTAGCGCGGGAAGAGGGTCGAAGTTTCTAATCCCAAAAAGCGAAACCGAGTCGGATTAAACTTCCCACGCTGCGCGCGAACAGCGAGTGTTGTTGCCTCTTCTGATCGTACATGTTATAAAATATTTAAGCTATTTTGTAGGTAATCTTATGTCTTGGAACAGTGAAAAGTTTCAACTTATCATTGAGAAGAAACTGATAGCCATTCAAAATAGGCGATATAAACTCATATTAGTGGTTGCCCCACCTTCAACTGGGAAAACCAAGCTACTCCAACACCTGTGTGAAGTAAACTCTAGAAAATATAATTACATCAATCTAAATATGGAGTTAAGCGCCTTATTGAAAGAGGTTGCAGTGAAAGAACGACCGTATAGAGTACAAGAGTTCTTAAGGGAAATAGTGTCAGATAAACAAGGATTTCTAATTGTTGATAACACTGAGATACTATTCGACCCCGAGCTTAAACTTGACCCTGTGAAGAGCCTAGAAGAGTTAAGTCGGCCCAACACCGTAATTGCGGTATGGAGTGGAATGGTGAAGGCGGGTGTTCTCTCCTATGCAAAACCAGGACGTAGAGAATATTATCAAGGTCAAATCGGTGACTTTGAAATAGTTGATTTAACGAGCTAATCAGTGAGAGGTGGCAGCGGTGAAATATGGAGAGTTAGTGGATTTTGACCCAATAGAGACGGTTATCGTGCTCAGAGAAGCCGACGCGGTCACAGAGGCGAAGAGGCTGGTTGAGACCTACGTCATCTCAGAAGATATGGCAAAAAAGCTGACGGGAATCGTTTTTCCCCATCTACAATTTAAGCGTCCATATGACAGTAAAGGGTTGCTGGTTGTAGGTAACTACGGCACAGGTAAATCGCACCTGATGGCTTTAATCACGTCTTTGGCAGAACACGAGGAGCTGGTTCAGTATGCCCGAAGTAAGGAAGTCGCTGAGAAAGCCAAGGAGATTGCGGGTTGTTTTAAAGTAATCAGGGCTGAGATCGGTGCTACAAAGATGTCTCTCAGGGACCTCGTAGTATCCGAGTTAGAGAGAGGCCTTAAGGAGCTTGGAGTTGACTACAAGTTTCCGAGTTTAGAGGAAGTCACTGGGACAAAGGGTCTTTTCCAGGAAATGATGGCAGAGTTCAGCGAAAAATACCCTGAGAGGGGGCTGCTTTTCGCGCTGGACGAGCTCTTGGATTATCTTAGAACCCGCCGAGGGCAGGACCTTGTACTCGACCTGAACTTTATGAGGGAGATAGGGGAGAGCTGTAAAGAAAGTCGCTTCAGGTTCATGGCTGGAATCCAGGAAACCTTGTTCGAGAATCCGCGCCTCCAGTTCGTCGCCAGCAGCCTAAGGAGGGTCAAGGCCAGGTACCAGGAAGTATACATCTCAAGGCAGGACATCGAGTATGTAATCTCCGAGCGATTGCTGAGGAAAAACAAGCGTCAGAAGAGCTTAATCAGATCTCACCTGGAAAAGTACACCGGGTTATACAGCAGTCTAAATGAGCAGATGAGCCATTATGTCGATCTTTTCCCGGTTCACCCTGATTACATTCAAACGTTTGAGAGAATATCCTTCGCAGAGAAAAGGGAGATCCTGAAAACTTTCAGCATCTCAATAGGAGAAATCCTCGAAGAAGAAGTACCCAAAGACAAGCCCGGGCTTCTTACATATGATTCGTTCTGGAACTATATCAAGAAGGATCCATCGTTCAGAGGGATCCCCGAAGTTGGAGAGGTCATAGAGAAAAGTACAAAGCTTGAGAACAAGCTAGAGACCTTATCACCAATTAATTATCGGAATATCGCCATCCAGCTCATCCACGCTCTCAGCGTTCACAGGTTGACAACCGCCACCATCGAAGACCCCATAGGCACGACCAGTGAAGAGCTGAGGGACCAGTTATGCATATCTTTCCCTACTGAGATCCCGGAACCGCAGAGAACGGATGACTTTCTCAAGACAACGGTTGACATGATCTTCAGTAAGATCATGAGAACGGTGAGTGGCCAGTATATCTCATACAACGAGGATAATGGTCAGTATTATCTTGACTTAAAGAAGGATGTCGATTATGATGCGCTGATAGGAGAGAGGGCGGACGCCCTCAGCGATGAGCAGCTTGATAGGTACTACTTTAACGTGCTGGCGAGGTTGATGGAGTGCACGGATGAAACCTATATCCCTGGGTTCAGGATCTGGGAGCATGAGCTTGCGTGGGCTGACCATGGGTCAACCCGGAGAGGATACCTCTTCTTCGGACCCCCCAACAAAAGGTCCACCGCCCAGCCGCCTAGGGATTTCTACGTTTATTTCCTGCCCATCTTTGAGGATGTCCGCTTCGAGTATGAGAAGAAGAAGGATGAAGTGTTCTATCAATTAATGGCGCAGCCCGAGGGCCTTCGGTTGAATATCAAGCAGTATGGGGGCGCCAATGAGATGGCTGTTGGAGCGATTAAAAGTCACAAAAATGTTTACTTGGATAAGGCTGAAGGGTATTTAAACAAGGCGACCGAGTGGCTTTACGGGAACGCTATCTCAGCATTCCAGTTATCCTACCAGGGAACAATCGACTCGTTACAGACGTATCTGAGTTTCCAGTCTACTCAGCCCACTTTCAAGGAGCTGATCAACTCGGTGGCCTCCAAGTGTCTCTCCCCATACTTTGAGGAGCTGAGCCCTGAATACCCTCGGTTCTCCGTCTCCCTTACAGAGAAAAACCGTGGAGAGGCGACACGTGACGCTTTGAGATATCTTGGCGGCGGGGCTAAGACTAGGCTAGGCGCTGCCGTGTTGGATGGCCTTGAGTTGCTTGATGGAGAGTTTGTCAGGCCTGAAAAGTCGAGGTATGCGAAACATGTGCTAGCCCTGCTCAAAAAGAAGAAGGGTCAGGTGCTGAACAAACAGGAGCTGATAAAGGACTATCAAGGCGTTGAGTTTGAGGCAAGGTTCCGCCTGGAGCCCGAGTTGCTCGTAGTTGTGCTGGGGGCTCTCGTCCGGGATGGGCAGATAATTCTCAGCATAGTCGGTAAGAAGTTCAGTGCTTCGAATCTTGAGGAGTTGATGAGTGCTTCAGTTGACGACCTTGTAAGGTTCAAGCATATAGAGCTACCCAAGGAGGTGCCTATTGGTACTCTGAGAGTCCTTTTCGAGATGCTGGGGCTGCCTCCGGGTCTTGTCACTGGCACCGATGCCTTCGATGAAGCGGTTGTCAAGCTACAGGAGAGAGTCGGGGTTCTCGTTAGGGACTTGGTAGAGACTCAGCACAGGATAAAGGATGGGCTGTTGCTCTGGAACGCGCCCCTACTTAGCGAAGCTGAGCTGGATGAGACGAAGAGTAACTTGGGCGAGTTGAAGGATTTCCTTGAGTCTCTTCAGGTCTATAACAGCTCGGGTAGGTTGCGGAACTTCCGTTATAGTCTCTCTGAAGTAGAAGAGCAGCAGGACAACTTCAAGATATTGGATGAGACTCGGAGCCTTGTCTCTCTGGTTGATGATGTCAAACCACTGGTCGCTTATCTGTCAACCTCCGAGGCACTGCTTCCTAAAAACCACCCCTGGATCGTTGAGTTGAAAGAGAAAAAGAAAACTTTGATTCCGAGTCTATTGGACCACGACATCAGAGCTAAACTTGACTTTAAGGAGGAGTTGAGGAAGGAACTGGAGTCCATGAAGAACGGCTACATGAATGAGTATATGAAACTGCATAACCGTGTGCGTCTGAACGCCATCTTCGACAGCATGAAGGCTAAACTTACCAAAGATGATAGGTTACGCAGGTTGAATCAACTTGCTCAGATTGATCTACTTCCACGTACAAGGCTCTCAACTTTCCAGAACAAATTGAGCTCTCTTAGGACCTGTTTCGGTCTGGTTAAACAAGAGTTTGAGACCTCGCCAATATGTCCTCACTGTAACTATAGGCCGATTGAAGAACCGAT
>CAZZFH010000205.1:0-4816 GCA_964653295.1 uncultured Candidatus Bathyarchaeia archaeon
GCGGTACAAAACGTTGACACCACATCATCAGCATTGTCCAAGTTGATGGCTCCTTCAAAGGAGATATGGCAAGAGATCAACATGGAAGACATCAATAAACAGGCTCAGGAGTTCGAGGAACTCTCAGAGGATAACCTGAACAAGATCTACAAGTTCTTCTCAACAATACAACAAACGCATCCTTGGACGATCCTGCGAACAAAGGAGATCAATGAATGGGTAGAAGATGGAACCTACACAGCAGTAATGTCAATGGATCCAGAGAAACTCGAGGAAATTGTGAAAAAGACCGAGCAGCTTGCCTCCAATAAGGTTCTTTGCCCAGATTGCGGGGGAGAACTCACTTGGATCGAGCAATATGAGAGATGGTATTGTTATAGCTGTGAGAAATATCCCTGATTTATCCAATCCTTTAATAAATCGCAACACTGCAATGTGACTTGGAACCTAAAAATGCCATTCTGTAGTAATTGTGGTTATAAAATAACAGAGGGAAGCAAGTTCTGCAGCAACTGCGGAGCACCCTTACAACAGACAGCAACACCACAACAAACATACACACAACCACCACCTCAACCAACATACCAGAAACAAGGCGAACCGATTCAGGGATACATTCAAGCCTGTAAACATGGGTTCCCAGTAAACACATTCAGTCTATTCCTTACAAATATGAGGATAATAGCAGCCAAGACGGGAGGGCTGGCTGCAAACTTAACCGCAGCGGGGGCAGCGAGCGGGGGTATTGTAGGAGGTCTTATTGGTGCAGGGATTGATGCGCGTTCAAGTGGTGGTATGACGAAGAAGACTCTAGAATATAGTCAGATGACACCTGATCAGATGATTGCACAGGATAAGAAGAACTTTGAGATCCCTTATGCGATTATTCAGAGTGTCGAGATGAAGCAGCCAGGTTTTATCGGTCAGGGAGAGATTAAGATAAAGACCCAGGGCAAGGATTACAAGTTTATGCTTGATATATCCAAGGAGATTTTTACTCAATATATTCAAACATTTAATCAGGCTTTACCTGGTAGAGTTTTCGTTAAATAAACTCCATTTTTTTATTTTATCCACCAACAATCATTACGCTAGCGATATGTTTTAATTATAGACCCATAATACAATAACCATGCAATACTGTAGAAAATGCGGAAGCGAAATAGAAGACGATGCAAAATACTGCAAACAATGCGGTACAGCAGTACGAGGAACCTATTTTGAGGACATCAACGTAGCAGCAGACGACCTACTAGGTAAGGTGAAGGAGCTTATCAGAGAAGGAAACGTAACTCGAATCATTGTACTAAATGAGAGTGAGGAACAAATCTTCGAGATCCCGGTCACACTTGCAGCGGTAGGTACCTTACTCGCGCCCCAATTAGCGGCTTTAGGAGTTATCGCGGCTCTAGTAACCCGACCTATTATTAGGATTGAGCGCAAAGAGAAAGTTGTCACGGAGTAAACACTCCAAATCCTCTTTATTTATCCTCCATCTTATTCTCATCTGTGGCCGTCCAGATAATACCAATACAAGGATTACCCATAATACAGAAAGAAGATGATCTCGCAGAGTTAACCATACAAGCTCTAGCTGACGTGGGGTTGAAGCCTGAAGAGAAAGATGTCTACATCTTCTCGCATGTCATTGTTTCTAGATCGGAGGGAAAAGAAGTCGATCTGGAAAAGGTTACCCCAAGCAAGAAAGCCTTTGATTATGCAGAGTTTACAGGCAAGGACCCCAGACTCGTTGAGATAATTCTAGGTGAATCTAGAGCGATTAGAAGGATAGCCCCCGGTGTATTGATTACCGAGACCAAGCATGGATTCGTCTGCGCGAACGCGGGTATTGATAAATCCAATGTTCCCGGGGATACGATTGTTTCTCCACTCCCTGATGATCCGGATCTTTCTGCTTTGCGTATTCGACGAAGATTCAAGGAATTATCAGGTGTAGATGTGGGGGTAATTGTCTGTGATACCCATGGGCGTGCTCATCGTGATGGTGAGATCAATGTTACTGTTGGTGCTAGTGGTTTTGAGGTTATTAGGGATAGGCGTGGCGAATTGGATCTTTTTGGCTATGAGTTGAAGGTCAAGCGCACCACGGTTGCGGATGAGCTTGCTTCAGCCGCTGAATTGGTGATTGGTCAGAGTGATGAGGGTATTCCTGCTGCATTGATTCGGGGGTATGATATCCAGTTTTCTGATTCGAGTTGTGCCAAGGATATTGTTCGTTCTAGGGAGAAGGATTTGTTTCTGTAGGGTTTTGTTAATATCCTGGTTTGTTTTTGTTTTGTTTTGAAATGATCTCATCAATATTTTATATGTCCCATCATTATGAGATGTTCTTAACACGTGTGTATCAAAAATAGGGATATATCATCAATCTATAAAGCCGCATTTACAGCTTCTATGCAAGAAAGAAAGTAAATAGAATATATGCACAATATAGAATTGCCCAAGTGGAAGCGGTGAGCCGCCAAAGAAGCGAAAGGCGGAAGGGCCGCGGAGTCACAGGGATGGGCTTCAAAAGAGCATGGCTTTGGCTATGAAAACTGCATCCCAAAGACGAGAACACTTGGGCGCTTTGCTTTTTTAGGAAAACGTACTCAATAAGTCTATTTAATCTAGATAGGATATCCCTAAATAACCGGCATCTATAGATCATACAGGTCAAAATATGACCATAAAAGAGAGGTATAGAGAATAAAATGTGGTTTTGGATAGGAGCAATCCTAGTAGTAATAGCGGTATTCATCCTTCCAGCATTCTACGTAGTCCCACAGTGGGAGAAAGTAGCAGTAATCAGGTTCGGAAGTATCGAAAAGATAGTTGAGACAGGGCTTCACCTAAGAATCCCAGTAATAGATTCATTGATGCGTGTGGACATCAGGACGCAAACTATTGACTTAATGGGGCAACAAGCGATCACAAAAGACAACATAAGCGTCATTATCGATGCCGTTGTTTTCATGCAGATTGAGGACCCGGAGAGACTGATTCTAAAGATTCAGGACTATAGGAACTCGGTAAACAAGTATGCGCAAACAGCCATCAGGAACATCATTGGTACCTATGACTTGGATGTATTACTGGAGAAGAGAGAGGAGGTAGCAATCAAGCTCAAGGAAGAGATTGATCTTCTGGTCAAGGACTGGGGTATCGATATCACAAGAGCCGGCCTACAGGACATCAGTCTACCACCTGACATGAAGAGAGCCTTTGCGGTTCAGGCTGAAGCGGAGCGTGAATCGAGGGCTACACAGATAATGGCGAATGCGGAGTTTCTTGCATCTGAGAAACTCAAGCTAGCTGCTGAGAATATGAAGGATCCCACAGCTATGCAGCTGCGTATACTGAGTACAATTAATGACATTAGCAAAGATCAGAGTAACACGATAATACTGGCTCTTCCATTGGAAACATTGAGAGCAGCTGGAATAGACGGAATCGCATCAATGTCAGCGATCCAGAGTAAAAAATATCCTAAACAACAAGGTTAGGCAGCCAAGCGAGAACAGCTAAGGCACCTAAACCTATACATATTTTCCAGAAACTTACTCTACGAGCTAGCCTCAGTAATGCGTCTATTGCTAAGTAGCCTACTATTGCAGCAATCAAAGCAGAGAACGCGGCCAATGGATCAGGTGAAAAGTCATCAACTAGCATCATTCCAAATGCAGCGGCAAAGCTTGCTGGTATACTCATTAAGAAGCTTATCTTGAATGCTTCTTCGCCGGTGAAGTTTTTGAAGAGCATTATCGATGTTGTTAATCCTGATCTCGATAATCCGGGTATTATTGCGAGTCCTTGTGCTGCTCCAAGGATTATTGATATTGGCCATGTGAGTTCTGAGCCTGTCTGCTCTTGTCTAGATGCTTCTCGTTGGAGTAGTCCAGTTATGATCAATGCTATTCCAGTTAATGCTAGCAGTATCTCGCCAATTGCCAATGATATGTTAAGCCACATATAGATTGGGAACCCGACCAAACCAGTAAGCATCGTAATGATGAATAGTTTCAACCTGAGATCAGCTTGGTCAGCTGTTCTTCCAATTAGTATTTCTATTACTTCTTTTCTGAAATACAATAATGCCGCTAGTCCTGTACCTATATGCAGAAAAATGGCAGTGGATATGGTCTCCTCTGCACTTAATCCAAAGACACCGACCAAGACAATAACCAAGTTACCCTCACTCGAAACAGGTAGCCACTCAAGAAGCCCCTGTAATATTCCGATGATGATGGACTCGATTAATGAATTCACAGAACTAATTTAGTCCCCCTTGATATAACCTCAACGCCCAAACCATTAAAAATGGGATGCAATTCATTGGATTCATGCTGGACGCCCAAAAAATCGGTACCGATATGAATAAGCTAATCGCTGAAAGAAGATTCAATGACATCATTACCGGAGCAGAGCAAGTGATCAATGAATATCCTGAGAACTATCTCGGTAGATGGTGGATGGCAAGAGCATATACTTTGATGGGAGATACCGAATCCGCTCTTCATTGGTTTATAGAGGCAATGAAAAAAGCTGAGGACAATTATGAGGAGTCCAAGATTAGTAGCAGTATGGCCAATGTATATAATATCAGGAAAGATTGGGATCAGTCACTAAATTATACGGAGATCGCGTTGGAGCTTAACCCTGAGAACGTGGTTGGAGTTATCGCGAGAAGCATAGCATTGACGGTAACTGGAAAGAGAAATGAAGCTTATCAATTGCTTGATAAAAACGCCAAGCTATACCGAGAGGATTATCAGAAGGCATGCGTCGCAGCAGTAAAGAAAGAGAAAGAAAAGAT
>CAZZFH010000206.1:0-4779 GCA_964653295.1 uncultured Candidatus Bathyarchaeia archaeon
TAGCGTCCACCTCCTCCACCGTGCCCACCTGATTCCAATCCACCCAAGCGTACCGCTCATTCTCCAATACCCCCTCCAGCATCAACTGCTCATCGATGGTGAGACTCATCCCCCGCTGGTTAAACACCTTCAAACCATTATAGGGGGGCGGATTATGGCTTGCAGTAATCGCTACACCTGATTCTGAGCCTGTCTCCTTTATCATCCAAGCCACAACTGGTGTTGGAACAAGCCCAACCTGTAACACATCCCCCCCAGCAGCGTTTACTCCGCTGGTTAATGCAGCTTCCAGCATGGGTCCTGTGGTTCTCGCGTCCCTGCCTATGATGCTGGTTCCACCCTCATGAATGGTTGAGAGGGCTGCGCCTACTCTCTGGGCTAGTGTGGGGGTTATATCGATGTTTGCTAAGCCTCTTATGCCTGAGCTGCCGAATAGTTTTGGCTTCACCTGAGTCGCCTCTTGGGTATGAATCTTCGGAGGGGGTCTGTCTGTAAAAGTCTTTCCAACTCTGGGCGCCGTAGCCCCCGTTTAATATCACCGTAGGTCTCGCATCGCTCGTCCCTATAGGCTTCCTTGTCTCTGGGGGGCCTAACAACCACCTCCAGTGTATGGTTTTTAATCATGTATGCCAGATGGGTCGAGGTTCTGGGTAATCCTTCTATGTTGAACTCTTTTCTCTCGGATGCCGTGTGCTCGTATTCACCTAGTTTTTCCTTTATGGTATCTGGGGATTCATGGTAGACCACTATGTCTATGTCGCTGCCTCTTCTGGGTGTACCACGCCAGACGCTCCCAATCAACACTGGATCATAGTCCTCTAGCAGCCTCATCACATCCAATGCGATCCTCCGCATCTCGATAAGCATGCTGAGCCTATCAGAGCCCTCTTGCTCCTCAACGAGCCTATCTAATTCGATTGCTACCTCGTAGTTGCTTGGTAATGCTCGTGTTCCTAGGCTTGATGCTGCAATCTCTTTGGCGTCCTTGTACTCTTTCACTGTCCTGTTGTAGAGTAGTCTGGCTGCCTCAGTGGCGACTTGTTCCCGTGTTGACATTTCCAAAAGATAATATCTTGGAGAGTAGAAAAGTTGTCCTAGTTTCTCGATTTGAGGTAGCCTAATACCAAGGTTATAGCCAACCCGATCGCTATTAGGGCTGCTCCTCCTGAGATCCATAGATAGATTGGCATAGTCTCCATCCCACCATACATGGTGAAGTAAACCACATAGGACTGGGTCTCGGTCTGGAGGTAGATGAAATCATATGGGTTTTCCGGTTCCTTGGAGTCCAAGAGGTCCTCGTACTGGTATATGGCGTCTCCCTCCTCAAAGGTCATCAACGCATATTCGCTCTGATCCACCTCCTCCAGTAAAGCTGCTAGTTCTGGGTATGCTACTAGGTCTTGGCTTGTCACCTCGATGGTGAACTCTGGCTCGATGTCGTCGGTTAATGATATCTCGTAGGCGTAGGCGTCCCAGTAGAGTATGTTGCTGGTGTACATGTAGTAGCTGCCTAGGGATACAAGAATTGAAACGATTAACAGAATGGTCTTTGTCTTGTTCATAACGTCCTTTGCGGAGCACGGCTTTTTATTTATTCCCCCAACCCGGACGTGTTAGTATATGTTGTCTGTGAGTTCCTTGTAGGGGAGCTTTGCATCGCGTCTCAGATAAGCCAATACAATAAGCAGCAACAGGAACAGTCTGATGCCCAACTGAACATTGATGATCCTAAGATAAGCCAGTAATACGATCACCAACAACCCCACAACAATAGAGATTAACGCTGTTCTAGCCGAGACCATCATTAATCATGTTATTGTACTTTGAAACGCGGATAAAATTACTGGTTGGTCAGTAGGGAGGGTTTGGCTCCAAAAGCTCAGGGATCGTCTTTCCCCCCGATATCCCCATGGGTGCCCCATCAGCCCTCCAGCATGCCCCTCCATGCAACATACCACTCCTGTCACGTAGAACACCATTCATACCACCGGCAACCCTGTTTACCACAAAAACATCATGCCCCTTCTTGCGTAGCGCTTCTTGGGTCTCTTCCGGGAACTCTTTCTCCATTATCAGTTTCTCGCCCGGGGTCCCCTTGATGCCCATGGTCCATATCCTTGGAGCCTCAACAGCCTCCTGTATACTCATATCGAAATCTATGATATTCACTATTGCTTGGGTTACGCTGGGGAAAATCTGCAACCCCCCCGGGGTACCAATGCATAGGTAAGGTTCTCCCTTTCTCAGTATTATCGTCGGGGACATGGAGCTTAGCATCCTTTTGCCTCCAGCAACAGAGTTGGCCCTGTTGGGTCTCGGGTCGAAGAGCGCCATACAGTTGTTTAGCATGATCCCCATGTTGGGTACAGTTACCATGGAGCCAAATACCCCGTTTAGGGTCTGGGTCGCGGCTACTATGTTGCCCTCGGCATCCATGGCTGATAGATGGGTTGTGTTTGTGCTTTCTCCTTGATACTTGAATAATTCCCCGTGGCTGTAGTTTTTGGCTGTTCTTTTCCTGATCTCCTTGGATCGTTTCTTGGCGTACTGTTTTGAGAGCAATCCCTCCAAAGGTATCTCAACAACGGCTGGGTCCCCCATGTATCTTTGGCGGTCAGCGAAAGCGATCTTCAACACCTCAGTCATCAGGTGAAGGTGCTCAGGTGAGCCATAGCCGAGTGACGCTACATCAAACTGCTCCAAGATGTTCAACATCTGGATAATATGGGTGCCACCGCTGCTCCCGGGAGCCATGGCGTATATCTCATAGTCTTTCCTGTAGGTTCCTTGCACTGGGTCTCGTTTTATGAGGCTGTATTCTTTGAGGTCCTTGAGGGTGATCAAGCCCCCTGTCTCCTCCATATAGTCGGCTATCTCTCTGCCTATCTCACCCTTGTAGAGGGTGTCTGAGCCTCTTCTGGCAATCTTATACAATGTATCTGCGTATATTGGTCGGGTGATCTTTGTCCCCGGCTTGACGGGTTTATGTCCCGGAAGATAGGTCTTGGCGGTCTCAGGGTATTTCGTCATATCTTCCTTGCAGATTTCTAGTATGTAGCTCATATATGGGCTAGCCTTGTACCCGTATCTTGCAAGCCTGATGGCTGGCTCCATTACCGTGGAGAGGTCAAGGTTCCCATAGTGTTTATTGATGTGCTCCCATGCCTTCAATGTACCCGGGGTGGCTACCGCGAGTGGTCCTACTAGGTTCTTTTTGCCGACTGTCTCGAAGATGTTTTGCCCGGGTTTGCGTTCCTTTACCATCTCATACATGGTGTCTGTCGCTGCTAGGGGCGCCACAGCGTAGTTATCTATGGTCTCCACTCTCTGTGTCTCAGCGTCCCTGACTACGAAGAAGCCTGCCCCGAAGACGCTTATCATCATGGGTTCTACTACTGTGAGGGCGAATAGGCTGGCTATTGCTGCGTCGAAGGCGTTACCGTCTTGGGCGTACATCTCTGCGCCTGCTGCGCTGGCTAGGGGGTGGTTTGTGGTGATTACGCCTTTTCCTGCGATGATTTCTTGTTTATGTAGTTTGAATTTTAATCCATTTTTACTCAAGGTAGACCCCTTCTGGTATTAGTAGTGAAAAGTGAGGATAAAATTATGGATTGTAGATGAGGAATAACTGCGCACATATTATATTATATATTTTAGAATACGTGAAAAAAAGGTGGGATTATTTTTTCCATTTCTCACTTGTATAGTAAGTTTCAGGAGTCCTAATCCTGAAGGGCTCTTTCCCTTCCACCACCCGCAATACATTGTCAATAGCCACTTCGAGCATGTGACGTGAGGATCTAGGGGTTGGACCTATATGGGGCGTCATCACGACATTGTCGAGGCTCCTAAGAGGACTATCTTTTTCAATGGGCTCAGTCTCGAAGACGTCGAGGCCAGCGCCACTTATCTTTTCCTCCTTCAGGACCTTTATCAGGGCTTTTTCGTCCACCACTGATCCTCTCGATGTGTTGATGAATATAGCTGTAGGCTTCATAAAACCTAGCTCGCGTTCACCTATGAGGTGCCTCGTCTCCTCGGTTAGAGGTGTATGTGTTGTCACGATGTCAGACTCTTTAAGCAGAGTTCCCATATCTACAAGCTTGCCCCCGAACTGCTCGGCTCGCTCTGGTATAATGTAAGGGTCGCACGCGAGTATCCTCATATTGAACGCGTTCTTCCCAATCTGAGCTACCCGGCTCCCAATTGCTCCAAGACCGATGATACCTAGAGTGCTTCCATGGATCTCTACCTGTCTCTCAATATGATACCTACCCCAGCCCCCATCCCTGAGAAGACGATCATGAGCAGATATCCTCCTTGCCACGTTAAGTATGAGTCCGAAAACCAGCTCTGCCACGCTATTCGCGTTCGCCTCCGCTACATTGCAAATGATGACTCCGTTTTTTTCTGCTGCACTTACATCTATTTGGTTGTACCCGACAGTAGTCGTCTGGATCATCTTGAGTCGCTTCGCTTGGTTGATAATCTCCGCGGACAAGGGAGCTTGTGTAATGATGATGTCTACGTCCTCGACCATCGTGGTTAGGACGCCTTGATCATTCTCGCTCGTAAGATCGACCTCGGCCTTCTCTGTTAGCGCTTTAAAATTTTTTGAATCTTCGATGTTTTGGGTCCATCTTCTAGATATGATTAGAATTTTCATTATTATTAGATGTATTATTAATAGATAAAACGTATACGTGTGTGTCTGTTCACGTGCGCCAGCGTGTTGCTAAATTACATGTTTCAATTAACTCACCACCAAAAAGAAGC
>CAZZFH010000207.1:0-4774 GCA_964653295.1 uncultured Candidatus Bathyarchaeia archaeon
GGCGAACCGATGACTATCATCTCCTCAGGTCAGAGATACACTGGAGGATAGACGATCCCAGCTAAGAACGAAGATCGTAGAAGGTTCGAACCCTACCCCGGGTGGATTATCACCTTTTTACCTATCGGTGCAGACATATTCTTAGAGAAGACATGAAAGCCCAAGACCTACGACGCTATATCAAGACTACCGAGAAGATGGTCGTGCCCGCCACGGTCGCGTCCACAACCCAGGGCAGCGCCATGCTCCGCAAGCTACCGCTCAGACTCCAGCGGTACATCGTCAACAGAGGGGCGCGCACAAATCCGTATATGAGTTTCGTCGTCGAACCGTACTCTGTGTTCCTCGCCTTTGAGGTCGCCGATATTGAGGCGGCCGAGCGGGTGTTGCCCCCGAACTACAGTTTGTATCCCTCGGCGATGTTCAATGATACCCCCAAGCGGCCGTGTGCCATCATTAGCGCCTTCAACGTCCACACGAGCGTGTTTTGGGGGAGCCGTGTGGAGTTCTACTTGATCGCTGAGAACTGCAAGACCGGGCTTCTCTCTTGGATCATCGTTGAGTATGAGAGCAATACCCACAGCTATGACCCGAGCCAGGGCTTCATCGGCCCAAGCACCTCGCATTCGGTAGTCACGACGTCCTATCTCGGAGAGATCATCGTCGATATCGCGAGCGCGGAGTCCAACAACAGCCTCAAATTCGAAGCGGACCTGAAGAACGGTGTGCTCACGGAACTCGATCAGCGTCTATGGGTCGAGGGCAACCTCTCAGTCGATTACGGTGGTGAGCTACAGCAATGCACAAAGCCGTTCAGTCTGGTGTTCGATCCGAAAGAGATGGCGCAGGCGCTGAAGCTCCCACTCAACGATATCTTGCTGTGCACCAACACGTTCGGCGGTGGCTTACTGGACCCGATGCCCTTCGAGGCGGCGTGCTTCCCATACGCACAGCACTTCGTCACGACGAGCGTCCCGACAGCCACCTCGATGCGGACAGCCGAGGATCTTGAGAAGGCCGTGACCGAGTTCAACGACAAGATGAATGCCCCTCAGGAGACGGACTGCTAAGAGCGAACGATAACTTGTCGTAAGAGCGTTTGCCAACTCACAAGAAGCCACCGAACAAAACTCCAGTACGTAACCGACTATGAGGATGCTAAATTATGGTATAAACCGAAATAGCGGTGGGTGCACGCTGTGGTGTGGGTGGTGGGGTGCCCACACAGATTTACTAGTAAATTATTATGTTTTTTCTCTCAGAAATGCGTACGCCTACTCAAGCCACGTAGAAGGCTGTTATATAGTTTCAATGCAATTTGTAATTTGTGCGAGGACTTGAACAGAAACCTATTCTAGCATATGCCATTATCTTGGTAATCGTTTTCCTCGTGGCAACGGACAAGGATTTGTTAAACTTGATACCCAGTGAAGCAGTCTTTGTAGGGATGGCTATTGTAGCTGCCATATTATATTCTAAAGTAAGAAATCAAAAAAGCACCTATGTGTAAACAATCTACCACACCAATATGCTTGTTACATGAGACGCGTTGTCTAATCGATGATTTTATCCTCACTTCCTCGAGTTGGGGTCAATTCTTTCATATAATATTCATAATTCTAAAAGAAGGTTCAAACCCTCGGTTTATATACAAAAGTGTAATCCACCGAATTAGTTTGCGTAACTAACCATCATTGATACAAGAATATTGGTGCGGGGGTGGGGTTCGAACCCACGGAAAATGATTTCATTTCAAATAGAATTTCTCCCAAGACCAGTATTTCAACGTTCTGAGGTAAACAGGAATCATTAATTCATCAACGAATCTGAAAAAACGCGCACGTATCCTCAACAATTAACTAGAACTTATGGGGGTTAATACCTATGACTCTACGCGCACACGACGAACTCCGCAATCTAACCTTTGATATCGGCTTCCAGAAACACCCAAAAGGCTCTGTGCTCATCGGTTTTGGAGATACCCGAGTATTATGTAGTGCATCCGTTCAACCCGGAGCACCGCGATGGAAAGTCGAGCAGGAACTTCCCGGAGGATGGGTGACCAGCGAATACAGCATGCTTCCTGGCTCAACAGACCGCCGTAAATCCCGCCCCTCTGGTGGCAGAGTTGACTCACGTGGCGTTGAAATTCAGCGTCTGATTGGCCGTAGCCTGCGTGCCGTTGTTGATATGGAGGCCATAGGCCCCAACTCTATTTATGTGGATTGCGATGTTATAGACGCCGATGGTGGAACCCGCTGCGCCAGCATAACAGGCGGTGCGGTAGCCCTCTATCAGGCATTGCGCACGCTAAAAGACGAAGGCGAGATTGAGATCATTCCTATGAGTGAGATGGTTGCTGCTGTTAGTGTTGGTATCAAGGACGGCGAGGTTATTCTGGACCTGGACTACGCGCTCGATTCAACGGTTGACGTGGATATGAATATAGTTATGACTGAGAGCGGTAAACTCGTGGAGGTACAAGGAACAGCCGAGGAGCAGGCGTTTACCCGTGACCAGTTGAATCAGATGCTTGATCTGGCTGAGAAAGGCATCAAAGAAATTATCGCAGCTCAAAAAAAGGCATTGGGTATCTAACGCGAGCGGTTTTATCGAACAATTATTATCGCTCCATACTTCCTTATGGAAGCATAATGAGCAGAAGCGACGAAGAGAGATCCCTCTATGACTGGTACAGCAACGTGATCCATCGTGATACCTGTCCCCGATGTAGTAGTAATAAAATCCGTGAACTTGCGTACGCCCATGACAAAAACGGGATTGGGGTCATATACAGGTGCCTGAGGTGCCTATACGAGTACGGTATAGACACCGAGTCTGGTCAAGCATACTTTGATAAAAACTCTAACCCTACACTTTACTGGGAATAGCGTCAATAACGCCCCTGTCTCACGCCGTATAGAGAATCGATGATTTTATCGTTACTTCTTGGTAACTATTAGATATGATTGAAATACTTTTTCACTGGTTAGATATATTCACTTCAGAACATTTCAAGGGAAACCCTGCAGCAGTCTGCATAATGGATACAAACCTAGAAGATAGCCTCTACCAGAAAATTGCTAAAGAACTAGGCTTATCAGAAACAGCTTTCACAGAAAAAATCAAGAAAATGAATTCAAACTTGGATGTTTTCCCCAGAAATAGAAATGCCCTTATGTGGACACGCAACAATGGCAACAGCACACACATTTTTTTTACTAATATCCTTTGTAAAAATCCTAAAACATATTTTCAAGAAATAATGAATATATTATTATACCAAACGTATGACAACTATAAGCCGTGACAGAAACCCCAACTAACAATAAAATTTCAAATCCTGTGTCTACGGGAGGCGGAGGTACGATTTTTGAATTTCTAGTTGGGAGTTATTATTTAACATCTTTACTCGCAGAAGAACTACCTAGGGGACTAACTCAAGGAGTTATAGAGAAGGTAAAATTCCAACAAAGATACGATAATTCCTTGTTGGACGATCTAGTCATAACCACATCGGAAGGAAACAATCGATATTCATTATTTCTTCAAGTCAAAAGAAATCTGAAATTTA
Source organism: uncultured Candidatus Bathyarchaeia archaeon (assembly GCA_964653295.1). Lineage (GTDB taxonomy): Archaea > Thermoproteota > Bathyarchaeia > TCS64 > TCS64 > RBG-16-57-9. The sequence continues at coordinate 3,575 of CAZZFH010000207.1, forward strand.
CTAAATCGGATAATACTTTTTTTGATGTAATATCCGATTGTTGGAAAACACTAGTTGGAAGCCAAAGTAATTTCGATATAAACAACGATAAAATGGGAATTGGGTTAGGATTTACTAACTCAAAAGTAGAAAAACACTTCATCCCAATCATAACATTAGCAGAGAATACCATCGATGCTCAGGATTTCATTAAGAAATCAAACTTGAAGGGATTCACTTCAAAAGAAAAAAAAGAATATCTTCAGACTATTCGAGAATTATTATCTAAGATCAAAGAGGAGAATGTCACAGACACCGAGTTATGGAGTTTTTTTCGTTCCCTTACAATACTGTTTTTTGATTTTCCAAATCCAGCAAGCTCTGACAAAAATCTTTGTATCAACACAATAATGAGAAATATAAAAAATCCAAGCATCCCAGAATCGGAGCAGGTATTTAATTCAATATACGCCATTGTTTCCGAGTTATCTCAAAACGCAGGAACGATTGATAATAAAGATTTAAGAAAAAGATTATCTAATTTTTCACTTACAAATGCTCGAAAAATAAAAGAAGATGTTGACGCTTTAAATTCACATTCAGAATTAATCTTTGGCAACATTAGAACAACGATAGGTAATGAATTACACCTTCCACGTACAAACATTATTTCTGAACTACATAAATCCCTAGAAGCGAATCAGGTTATCATAATATCAGGACAACCAATGGTTGGAAAATCCGCAATATTGAAGCAATTTGCGAATGATATAGTTCAAAATGGAGATATCCTTGTATTTTCTACAGATTATTTTTCTGGAATGAGTTTAGACAGTTTTCTAAATGACATAGGAGTTCGAAATAGTTTTCGTAATCTGTTGTCCTCTTTTGGAAGTTCAAGTAAAAGATATATATTAATTGATGGATTAGAAAAAACAATAGAAGAAAATAGTAGAAGAATAGTAAGGGACATAATATCTGATATCAATAACTATAATAAAGAACTGATGGAATATGATGAAGATTTTGATCATTTTTTTAAGATTATATTCACATGTAGATCAAATTATGTACAAAGTGCTATTTCTAATATTGATTTATATGAGTCGTTTAGAAATGGTTCATTAAAAGAAATAATTATTCAACAATTATCTAAAAACGAGATTGAAGAAGTTTCACAAAGGTATGACATAATTAAACAATTTCTAGAAGAACCCAAAT
>CAZZFH010000208.1:0-4774 GCA_964653295.1 uncultured Candidatus Bathyarchaeia archaeon
CCATCCGCTTCTATAGATTGACTCGTATCGATGCCTGAAGCTGTATTTCTCCCTGATGAAAGCCGCCTCGTCGTGGTAGTAAAGCAGCTCATACCCTCGTTCACGTAGCCTGCTGTTGACCTCAAATTCCTGGAGAATCCCGTCTGGGTCCGAAACGACTATTAGGGGGACATAGGTTTCAGGGAACTCGGCTAATATCTCTCCTCGCCAGTCAGTCATTTTCTCCCCTCACATGTGTGATGATGAGTGAGTGCAGGTCGAGAATCGGCTTCCCGTTTCTCTCTAACTCTAATTTCCACTTCTTCCTCTCTGCCTCTAGTTCATCCATGCGGAGTATCCGGGTTTCATTATCTGGGATGCGAGATGAGGTCCTTCTCCTCAGGTCATAGTAGAATCTGTTTTTCTCGCGTGACTTTCTTAGGTAGTTCTCGTATACTTCCTTAGCCTTGATCAGCTGGTTCTCTCCCTGTTGTTCAGCTATTTTCTTCATCTTCCCGTAGATCTCGGGGAGAGTAGTAGTCTCTGAGATGCTCTCTGTGAACTCGATTTCAGTTGATTCCTTGAGCAAATGATCCCAGAGCTGAAATGCCGTTGACGCTCGTATCCGACCGTCGTCGTGGACAAAGAGAGGGAGGATTTTCCGAATTCTGGTTCTCTGGTTGGATACTGTGATCTGCCATAGGGACCAGTAGCCTGAGACTTCCCTAGGCAGGTCACCCACCTCGATCTGGGGGATCGACATCCCAGAGACCTGCGGTAAAACCCAGTTCAAAATAAACAATATTCGAGGGTCATTTAGGTCTAGAACCTTCGTCATGGCCTGTCCTTTTTCAAATTGGACGTTATCCATCACCGTACCATCCGGCCACACCAGTTTGTATCCGGTTGGGGATTTAGTTACCTCTCCACCCCTGGCCGTGATGTAGTTGAGGGTCATAAGCTGAGTCCAATTAGGCAAAGGATGTTGTGCAAGCCTTCGCGCTTCCCCAATGTCAAGTTCTTTCTCGTCAAGTATGAGGTCTTGGTCGGATAACCTTTGAGTGTACATTTTTCGGATAGCCGAGATGTACTCGTCTATCTTGTCCCCTAAGGTCTCGGGGCGAAGCAATGCGTCACGGTACAATCTCTCAAAGTCTGCTTCACTCTCCTCGGCGTCTAGGATGTCGCTGAGTTTGTCTACTCCGAACTCCTCGAGTATGATTAAAAGCTTCTCTTCTAGTACCTCTCTTACCCGGTGTTCCACGGTGTTGTCGAAGACAAGGTTGTAGACCTTGACGGGGTGCCTTTGGCCTATTCTGTCGATTCTTCCGATGCGTTGCTCTACCCTCATGGGGTTCCATGGAAGGTCGTAGTTGAACACGATGTGGCAGAACTGGAGGTTGATGCCTTCTCCGCCTGCCTCGGTTGACACCAAGACATCAGCGTACTCGGCGAAGTTTCTCTGGGCTTCTAGGCGTTCAGTGAGGGTCATGGATCCGTTGAGATATACGACGCTGAAGCCTCTGATCTCTAGAAACTCTCGCAGCATCTCCTGGGTGGGGATGAATTCGGTGAAGACCAGGAACTTTAGCTGGGGGTTGTTTTCCTCCGTTCGTAGCTTGTACATTAGCTCTACGAGGGTTTCGGCTCTCGCGTCGGGGTGGGTGACCTCGCATCTTCTAGCGAGGGAAGCCAGTCTGCTGACTTCTTCTCTTTCATCTCGTAGCCCTTCCCCTATCCTGATCAGTAATTCGTCCAATCTTTGTTGGCCGGTGGATTCGGCCCAGATCTCGGAGAGTGAGGCCTCGGAGCTGAATATTCCGGGGCCTGTCTCAAGGACCTGTAATCTGCGCTCCAAGGCTCTCCCTATTGCACGGGTGCTGCTTGAGACCAGCCGCTGCATGAGAACCATGAGGAAGCCGATGGACGTTCTCTTCTCTTCCAAGGCCTTGTTGTAACCGTATCTGACGTATTCAGTGACGCTTTCATACAGGATTTTCTGGTCTCTATGCTCTTGTTTCCATTTCACTGGGACCAGTTGGGTTATTCGCGGCGTGAAAAGAGGTCCCCCGTCTGCGTCGACTGCTGCGCGTTTTTCTGTTCTGATCACATGGGGTTTCACGGTTTCCCTGTCTAGCCTGTCAGTTTTTTCGTAGGTTTCGGGGTCGAGTAGGGACATGAGCCTTTTGAATTGCTCTGTTTTTCCCTGGTGAGGGGTTGCTGAAAGAAGCAGCAGATATGGTGTGGCTTCTGATAGGGCGACTCCGAGAGTATGCCTGGCTACGCCGGCTGTGCTGCCTGAGAGTTTGTGGGCTTCATCTATTATTATGAGGTCCCAGCTTGCATTTACGAGGTCGTGAAACCTTCTGTGGTTGTAGCCCTGTACTTTTTCACTTGTCCATCCGCTACGGCTTTTTATAGGCTTCACGGAGTCCATGGAGCATATAACCTGGTCGTTGAGCAGCCATATGTTCTCTTCTTCGAGCCCTGTCAAGTCGCTTGGAAAGACAAGATGGAAGCGTTCGTTGAAGCGTAGCTGCATCTCGTCTGCCCATTGTTTCATCAGGCCTCGTGGGGCGACTATTAGAGTTCGTTTCACGAGTCCCTGTTTTTTTAGTTCGCTGAGTATCAGGCCTGCCTCGATGGTTTTTCCTAGGCCTACTTCGTCTGCTAGTAGGTATCGTATTTTCCTTGATTGTATCGCACGTTTGTATGCGTAGATCTGGTGGGGTAGTGGAATTACGTCTGCTGTTAGGGGCGCTGTGGGGGTGTCGCTGTTTAGGAGGTCGATGATTTTCGAGGCTGCGAGGATGTATACCAGTTCGGGTTTAGTGGTTACTCCCTTCCCTTCCAGTCCTGTGCCTTGCTCTGGGGATAGGATTGCTATCTGGTTTGAGGCGGGAAGCCAGACCTTGATGTTCTGGTGGCTCCAGATTGTTTCGATGGAGACGATTTGAACTGGTTCATTGTGGAGTGTACTCCAGATCCAGTCCCCAACTTTAAACTGGAGCACGTTTTTCACCCTTTCGTTACTCTTGTGTTAGTATTATTGCGTTATCATAGTACATCAATAATGTCGGTTCTTCTTGGAGAACATTGATGGGGAGTTTTTCAGCTACCTCAACTATGGTTTCGTAGTCTCCTTCTTGCCAGCACTTGCTGAACCCCGTCCGCACGGCTTCGCTCCGGAACAATCTGAGCCGCCCTCTAGCGTCCTTGTATTCCTTGAACTCCCGGAGTAGTGTTTTCTCCCGTAGCTTCTCCAGGTCGGCCTCTCTGCCACTGTCGGGGATATACCATTTACCTTCATCGTCTTGCAGAAAGTTCTGCTCCAAAATCTCTGAGAGTTCAGGTAGATCTTCGTGTTTCTCCTTGTAGAGCTCTTGAAGGAACTGAGGTTGAATGTCCTGGTATGTCTGGGGTTCTCGAGATAGTTCTCGTCTAAGCCACTGTATCGCGCTACGTTCATCGTGGACGAATAAGGATGCTTGTTCAATGCGTTTGGCTTCCATCCTTTTTCTATCGTAATCATTTAATTGATCTACGGCAAAATACATTCCATCGCGTTGGGGGAAACGCTGTTTGAGTCCTGCATAGAACTCGCTGGAGGATATGGGGACGGTTATTCCACGTTGTACGTGGAAGGCAACCATTCTGTCATATAGTAAATAATTTAATCGTTCGTTTAGTATTTCTACGATTCCATTATTCTCCACATATACGGGTAGATGTCGTAGATGTTGTCGAATAAAGATCCAAATATTTTCTTCAGAGCTAGATTCTAGATTGAACTGATTCACTAAATCAGTATTTGGTTTATACGCTGAAATGACTAAATCATGTTTAACTGCCCCAGAAGTTGTCATTTGCTTGAAGGTACCCTGACCTTTATCAAGAACTCTAACATCAGAAATCACGAATCCAGCATTACCTAGGGATTCCTGAATTGCATTCCATACCAAGTTTTTACTATTATGGAAAACTACCGTAATCCATCTATCCGGTTTTAACACACGATATAACTCTTGGAAAGACCCCAACATGAGTTTCTTATAATCGACTATATTTTTTCCTTGTTTTTTTGAAATAATGGCTTCATAGTCAAGCTTCGTGAAAACATTTAACCACGATTCGTATAAAAAATTCAATTCAGAATAGATAATATTTTCTCCGAATGGTGGATCGATGAAAATATAATCGATTGAATTCTGAGGTATTTGTTTGAGAGAAGTAGCTGATTGAGTACTATTAATAATTGCATCTGGTACTTTTGGAATTTGGAAAACTGCGTTAAGATATCTTATTTTAGTTCGCGCTAAATCAAAGATATTCCGTTCAGCTGAAACACTCGGAAATTGTAGAGTGTTGTAAGTTTGCCCGGCTAAATTTATTTTTCCGTCTTTGAAACCCACATTGTGCATTCTACTTCCAGTTTTTACAGCAAAAGAGGTACAAAGAAACATCATTTCATGTGGGTTTGGTCCATTTCGTGCGTTTTTAAACATCTCGGATAATGCAATTATATTTCGCTTTGTCCAAAAATGATGGACATGACTTATCCCAAAATGAATTCCCGATCTAAACATCTCACCCCAGCGTTGACCTTTGAACATCATAGGATAAGTTGGAGCATTAAGGGGAAAAGGAAAGTCAAATATTTTTGAAATGAGTCGTTCGTCAAATGAACTTGGTTCCTTATCAACAAGTTTGTCATCAAAACGTGCTTTTATTATTACTAAATCTTGTTTATTCTGTTTAATTGATCGTTGTAATTTGTCATCCCAGATAGTCGATA
>CAZZFH010000209.1:0-4759 GCA_964653295.1 uncultured Candidatus Bathyarchaeia archaeon
AATTCACCATTAATGGCTTCCTGTGATGGCACAACATCGCTGTTGACTGGTATTTTTAGTCCAGCATCGTTTGCTCCCTGAACAACTGCAAATATCTTGTTGCCAGATGTTGCTCGTTTGAGCCCCATGTCAAGGTTAGTTATCTCGATGCCTGCTCCAAGGGCTTTCTTGCCCGCTATATATCCTATCAGATATGCAGCGGGTATGCTTTTACCACTAGCCTTCCAGCCATATTTTGCTTTTAACTCATGGCTCGATGCATTAGTCATTACATAATCGCCCTCGATCTCTGATCTTGTTATCTGAACCGTTATCTCTTTATTACTTACACGTACCACGAATCGCGGATACTCGGAAGTCGCGAGAACTCTTCTCGCTGCGTAATCGGTCTTCTTTTCTCTACGCCTACGATACTGTACGCGATAGTTAGCTCCTTTACCCAAAGGTACGCCTCCTTAGATTGTTGTCATTTATGTACCGTTCTAGTTCTGATACGCTTCTGAACTCTCCGCCTTTTGCCTTCCTGTACAGGCTCCGATAAGTGCTAACAGCGATTATTCTTCTTTCTCTGAGGTTTACGAGGTGTTTTCTCTGTGCCCTGATCCTGTTAATCCAACGCGTCTTTCTACTGACAACCGAGTATTTCTTACCCTTCTTGCTGCCAGCACCAACCCGTCTGCCTTTCTTTTTCTTCTCGGCGAGTATTCTTGCTCTGCCTCTGCTCGGGCTGTTCTCAGGAAGCTCTTTGATTGCCTCGTTCTTTATGAGTCCTCTAATCTCTTCTCTGGTAATAGCCATGCTTACCTCATCGGATCTCTCTGGATCGATCCATACTCTGTATACGCCGCAATCAAGAACAGCTGCTGCTAGTTTACGTTGACTTGTAAGATTCATTCTTAGTCTTCCTCCTCATCGTATTCGTCTTTATTATCCTCAGGCTCCTCATCATCGTACTCTTCTTCCTCGTCTTCTAGTTCCTCGAAGTCATCCTCAAGGACCTGAACACCTGGGTTTAAGATACGAATATTCAACTCCTCAGCCTTTTCCATGATAGCTTCTTTCTTCTTATTACCCACAGAGCCACCTATACGGGCAACCTGTGTCTCTGAGTCTACTTTCTCTAGATCAGCTGTATTCCAGATCATTATCTCTTCAAAGCCTGATGCATGGAGTCCACGAACCATCGTTGGACCTCTATATCCGACTTTAACGGATTTGGGCCAACCTTGTTCCTCGGTCCGCATCTTGTTATCGATGCCTCTTGGCTTTCTCCACTGGTCTTTGATTCTAACGAATCGCCAGGATTCAAATCGTTTGAAGTGGGGACGTTTCTTATTGGCTCTCTTTCTTACTCTCAATAGTCTTTTCTTCTCTGCTTCGTTCATCTTCCTCACTCCTTCTGATAGACATAGATACCATCCAAGAACTTCCTTAGGTCCTTGTTCCGTATCCGTGTCGATTCCTGTATATTGGCGGCAGTCTGGGCAACGTTCTCGATATCACTCCCAGTGACAACGATATCATCGCCCTCGACCTTCACCTGAACATTGCCCTTGATCTTAGCGATCCTTGGGCTTCTCTCTCCAACAAAGTTGTTTATAACAACCCTGTTTCCCTGAACATTAATGGTCATTGGGAAGTGGATGAATACTATCTTGAGTTTGTAAGTGAATCCCTGCGTTACACCCTTGATCATGTTTCTTACATGACTCGCGATGGTGTTTACTAGGGATGCTTGCTTTTTCTTTGGGTTTTCCGCCCAAATCCTCAGGGTATTTTCCTGATAACCTAGGTTTAACTTTGTGTGTCCAAAGTCCCGGGTTATCGTCCCATTGGTTCCTGTGACTGCAACCTTATGCCCATCTAGGGTCAGGTTTACTTCTTCAGGCACCTCAACCGTGTTCTCTATTATTTCAACAGTCACTTTTTTTCACCTAATATACGTAAGCTAGCAGTACGCCGCCCACGTGTTCTTCCTTTGCATGGACATGGTCCATTACGCCCTTGTTGGTCGAAAGAATAATCAATCCTAGGTTCCTGCTTGGTAGGTATCTTTTCTCCCATTTCTCCATCTCGGAGACACGGGTCTTGAAGCGTGGCGTTACCGCCTCGCATTCATTGATCCTTCCGAATAGCTGGACCCTGAACTTGCCCTGCCTTCCGTCATCGATATACTCGATCTCTCCAATGTATCCTTTGGACTGTATGAGACGAAGTACACGACCTACTAGGCCTGACGCGGGTGTGATTATACACTCGGTTTTCCTTCTTCCTTCATGGGACATTATTGTGTTTAACGCGTTTACTAGTGGGTCCATTCATATTCACCTGTATTTTTTGAATCCCATCTTCTCCGCTACCTCTCGGAAACAACCCCTACAGAGGTTTATGCCGTAGCGCCTGATGAGGCCTTGTTTTGTGCCACACCATACGCATCCTCGGCTTCCCTTGCCGTAGGCTCTTTCCTTAGGTTTCAATTGGTTGCTCATTTACTCAAGCCCCATTGTTACTTCATATGTCTTGGAAACATACTCCCTTGCCTCCTCGGGGGTGACACGGTGGCTACTTCCGACTTTTGAATTTGCTCTCTTTCTCCGACTAACCCTGTAGCCGGCTCTCTCTACTGTTACTGCGACATCCATACCGATGATTCCCATCTTTGGGTCATATCTTGTACCCGGGATGTCAATGTGCTCTCTTATACCAAAGGCGAAGTTGCCATCCTTATCAAAGCTCCTCGGGTTCATACGATGCCTTATAGCTGTGAACGCCTTCTGGAGGAACTCTTCGGCTTTCTCGCCTCTCAGAGTAACTGCACAAGCCATTGGCTCTCCTTTCCTGATTGCCCATGGTCTGATTGACTGCTTGGCTGCTCTCTGGTTAGGCTTCTGACCAGTTACTGTTTCCAGTATCTGCATAGCGTTGCTGAGTGGTTGACCGCTCTGTCCAACGCCTATGTTAACAACGACCTTGCCGATCTTTATCGCTTTCATTGGGTTCTCGGACATTAAGCTTCCTCCTCATCGTCTTCGAGTTTAATCATGGACTCGTTTGCACCTACAACGAAAAGATACTGAGATAGTGTTCTGATATCGTCTCCCTCAGTTGTTCTAATTGTGGCTGTCTTTTTCCAACCAGGCTCAGGACCAAGACCTATCAGTGTTCCTTTTACACCTTGGCTTCTTCCACCAGTAATGATAACCTGCTGCATCTCCTTGAACTCAATATATTCCTGGATTTCTTTCTCCGGTATCTTGATCTTGAGCACATCATTGACCTTATACTGGTCATGATCTGATGAGACCACAACGTTTGAGCCGTCGTGGAAATTGAGCTGAGTCTTACCTGCCCTCTGGCTAGTCTTACCTGTAATCCTGTATAGTTTGAATGCCGATTCTTCAGAGGATATTGACTGGAATTTTAGCTTCCCACCATGATCGGGTAATATTCTAAAGTATTCGCCTGTATCTGGAATGTGGATTACATCCATTAAACCTACAGGGAAAGCAGTCTCGGTTCTCGGTTTTCCATCTATGAGTAGTTTTCTGTTTGTCAATATTGATTTTGCTTCACTCGCAGTCTTTGCGTATTTTAACTGGTCTCTCAGTACAATAGTTGTTGGAATACTTTGTTCCATTTTATGTGGTCCTGGCTTAGTCCTCTTTGTCCATACACCACCTTTTCTATGGATCGGCCAGTGCGCTGGACTCTGATGTCGCTTCAGGTGCCTTGTTGATCCTTTCTTTCCCATGTTTATTCCTCCGCGCTGAAGCTCTTACGCTCCAGTACTCCTCGTCTCCATTGATCATTTAGATTGAGTCGTGTGATCATGACATTTTCTGCCTTGACAGGTATCTGTACTGTTGAGCCATCCATACGGGTTCTTGTTACGCCCTCGATATAGATCCGGCTCTTATGTGTATCAACCCTTAGCACACGTCCCTCTGATAGCTTCCTATCGCCTTTTGTGATGCTCACAGTGTCATCTACAACGACTGGCATGCTTCGTGTACCATGCTCTGCTCTGAGGCTAGGTGATAGGGGTGCGGATACGAATTTTCTTCTCTTCTGATTAGTAGCATTGTATCTTTGTTTTCTCGCAGTGGATGGTTTAGTTACTCTTGGATTCATCTATACTACCATCCTCGCCAAGTTTCCGATTCTCGCCCATCGCTCTACTGCTTCCCGTGCGACTGGGCCCTTGATATCTGAGCCTCTTAATGTACCCTCAGGAGTGAGAATTACAGCAGCATTGTCCTCGAACTGAATTCTTGAGCCATCCTGTCTCGCGTATGGTCGCCTCTGCCTCACAATAACAGCGTTGAATAGCTGTCTCCTCATCTCAGGTGTTCCTTCTCTACAGGATACCATAACAAGGTCTCCGATCCCCACACTGGGTAATCTTCGCCTTCTGCCCTTGTATCCAATCATCTGTATTATCTTGAGGCGCCTTGCTCCAGTATTATCCGCGCAATGAACCACGCTTCCAATGGTTAATCCGCCGCTGTTCTTTCGCCTTGGTAGAATCCTACGCTTAATCCTCTTCGACAATTTTATGCCTCCTCTAGAATTTCTACAACGACGAAGGATTTTGTCTTACTGATTGGCCTACACTCTGCGATCCTTACTATATCGCCTACTTTTATTGGCAGACAGGGTGTGCTGTGTGCGGTGATTCTGCTTCGCATTCTCGCGTATCTTTCATATTTCTTATCGTACCTGGTGTAGCTCAATTGTACTACACATGACTTCTGCATAC
>CAZZFH010000210.1:0-4757 GCA_964653295.1 uncultured Candidatus Bathyarchaeia archaeon
GATTCCCTGCTGAGGGCTTCAAGGTCTGCTCCCGTGTATCCGTGAGTGATCTCTGATATCCTTGTTAAGTTCACGTCTTCTGCGAGGGGCATTCCACGTGTGTGGATCTGGAGTATCTCGTTTCTTCCCTCTTTGGCTGGGATGCCTATCTCGACCTCTCTATCGAATCTGCCTGGTCTTCTGAGTGCCTCGTCTATGGCGTTTGGTCGGTTGGTTGCGCCTATGACTATTATGTGACCTCTTCCCTTCAAGCCATCCATTGAGGCAAGCAGTTGTGCAACGACCCTGCGCTCCACCTCTCCTGTTACCTCGCTGCGTTTGGGGGCGATGGCATCGATCTCGTCAATGAAGAGTATGCTTGGGGAGTTTTTCTCGGCGTCCTCGAACATTTTTCGCATCCTTGCCTCGGATTCCCCGTAGAATTTACTCATGATCTCGGGTCCATTGATGGCGTAGAAGTTTGCCTCGGACTCGTTGGCTACTGCGCGTGCTAGTAGTGTCTTGCCGCAGCCGGGTGGACCGTGGAGTAGTACACCTTTTGGTGGATCGATTCCTAGTCTCTGGAATATCTCTGGGTGACGTAGTGGGAGCTCAACCATCTCACGGATTCTTCTTATCTCTTCTTCAAGTCCACCTATGTCCTCGTAGGTGGTCCTGCTGGGCATCTCTAGCTCTGGAACTGGCTCGCTCATGATGCTTATCTCGGTTGTTGGCGCGATCTTGACTATACCGTTGGGTCTGGTGTTTACCACCATGAAGGGTACGCTGTGACCGAGCATCATTATCAATAATGTATCGCCTCGGGTGGCTGGTCTATCGACTAGACGGTCTTTCACGAATCGTATGAAGTCATTATCCACGCTGATCCTGATGTCAACTGGTGCAAGTTTAACAGAGGTAGCGTACTCGGCCTCAGCCTTTGTGACGGTAACAAACTCGTTTATCGCGGCGCTACAGTTTTTTCGTATGAAGCCATCGACCCTGATTAAGCCAAGACCTTGATCCTCGGGGTATGCGGGCCATGCTTTTGCCGCTGTGGGTTTCTTTCCCTCGATCTGGACCACATCGCCTACAGTGACTCCTAGGGTTTTCATGGTCTCTGAGTCCATTCTCGCTATGCTTCTTCCTACGTCTCTCTGCTGTTTTGCTTCTTGTACTTTTAACTGGACGCTAGTCAATTGATGGTCACCTGTATGAATCTCACTTTCATGGACACGGTGGTTAATAAAAAGATTATTTACTTAAACGATACTTAATAAAAAACTACCATCACTAAAATTGCTTGGTTCAAATAATTGTGATAAACGTGCTTATCCATTGAGGGGTCCAAACCCTACCGCTAGTGTATATCACCACCGAGACGGTCTTTTTGATGTTAAGACAAAGATTGAGTATTTTAGCGATTCACCGCTTCATATGTGGATTAAATACAAGGACACCATCGTTGAGACCAGAGAGCGGATACAAAATCCCGAGTATTTTAGTGGCATTGAGTATTTTGCTGAAGAGATATCAAAATATAGGAAAAAACATGGAATAACGCCAGTAGGAAAACTAATTAGACCCACTAATAGGTGATTTTATCAAGTATTCTTTACTTTGAACCGCTTGCACTCTCTTTTATTTGTCCATTGAAGCGCCTCCAGTCACCACAGAAAGAGCCTCCACCTTCAAGATTACATGCTGCAGCAAATTCTTTGTATCTAAGGCATCGCCAAGCGTAAATACAGACACCTTTTTTCTGGTGCTTCATTGCGACTCAAATAAGATAGTTATGTTATATACAGATTTGCGCATGCGCCTTTACACACATACTCACTAGTGTACTAAAAAAAGATGTTTTGGAGATTAGATTGGATTCAAACCTTAGGTGATATTAGAAAAAAACCGTAATGGCTTGATGTTTTTCTATTCTATTTTCGAGAATCTCCATAGAGCCAAAGCAAGTATCAGAACACCACCAGCAAATGCAATCATACCCACTGTAATTGGCATTTGTGCTGGAGCGTTCGTTTGCATAATTAACTGTAGTATCACTTCTTCACCTCCCTTCCCTTGTGAGTAATAATCTACTAACAGTAAAACGTCTATGATGATATAAAATCATCTATAAAGTAATTAAAGTATATACAGTTTAGAAGGTTTTGAAGAATAAAATAAACCAACGTAAAACATTACATAACAATAACAAGAAAGTAAAAGGAGGAAAATAGAGACTATCTATATAACACCCGTAGATTGAGCGAGCTCAATAGCCAGCTTCTCATCCATATCAACCTTGTTCAAAATAGTATACCTATTGGGCCTAATCGAACGAGCAAGCCTCAAGGCTTTAATTATTGTCTTATCAGGTATCCCAAGCTCCTCAGCAGTAGTCGGAGCACCAATAGTCTTGAGGCTTGATTTAATAGCCTCCCAGTTCAACCCATGAAGCTTGGCCATCATAATACTACCCACACCACACTGCTCCCCGTGTAGAGCAGGTTTTTCGGCTATCTGGTCCAATGCGTGGCTGAATAAATGAGACGACCCACTGGTAGGACGACTGCTTCCAGCGATACTCATAGCAACACCACAGCTAACCAAAGCCTCCAAGAGGGTTCTAATGCCTTCCTGAGTCCTTTGACGTATGATGCTTGCACGTTCCATGACATGCTGACTGCTCATCAAACTAAGACTCCCAGCATACCCGCCATAATAATCATCATTCTCCCTGTGAGCTAATCGCCAATCACGTACCTCAACAGCCTTACAGATCATATCGCCACAACCAGCAGCAGTAAACCTGTAAGGAGACTCCTGAATGATCTTACTATCCATCACCACAGCTATAGGAGAACCCGCAGCAACAGAATAAGGACGCTCAGAGCCCTTAAGGGAAGCCAAGTTACTTGCTATACCATCATGGCTGGCCACTGTGGGCACACTTATGAAGAAACGCCCTGTCTCAAAAGAGGAGACCTTGGCGACATCAATGTTTCTTCCACCACCAATCCCAAGAATCACCTCGGCACCAGAAGCATCGATCTCCTGTTTCACCATATCAACGGTCTCTCTAGTAGCGTTTGAGACCAAAGTGGTGCAAATCTCGAGGCCCTCAGAGTCCAGTAATTTCTCCGTCTGTTCCCCAGCCACCTTGTAAGTTGTATTTCCTGTAACAATCAAGGCGCTACTATAATCAAATTCCCTGCAAATAGAGCCAAGTTTCTCAAGAACTTTCTCACCTACAAGAACCATTCTCGGTAGGTCAATTCTGTGGATCGAGTTCGTCTTTGGTTCAGTCAATTCAATGCAGACCCTTGTTGATATCGTTTATTCACTTTCTAGTATACAAATATGTTTGCTATTTTAGGAATGTTTTTAAAAAAGAGAGGTTTTTAAGGTACTTGATCATCCTTCTAAGGATACCCCTCGTATTATTTATAGGAGATTAAATCAATGTCAAAGGAACTTGGAATACTTAAAGGTACAACTACTGTCGGAGTCGTCTGCAGCGACGGCGTCATACTAGGTACAGATACACGTGCAACCATGGGTAACTTCATCGCGAGTAAACACGCCAAAAAAGTATACCAAATCACTGATCACCTAGCAATGACAATCGCTGGCGGAGTAGCTGTAGCTCAACGAGTAGTGGAGATACTCAAAGTAAACTCCACACTTTATGAGTTAGAGAAAAACAGATACATGCCAGTCCAAAGCGCAGCAAGACTAGTCCAGACACTACTGTTCAGCAACCGAGAAGTCGGAGCCCCACTACCAATGCAAGCCATTGTGGGAGGACACGATGAAACCGGACCACACGTCTACAACCTCGACCCATACGGTAGCTTGACAGAAGAAAAAATGGTCTCAACAGGCTCAGGAAGCCCCTACGCATATGGAGTATTGGAGTCCCAGTTCAAGGAAGACAAGACAGTAGACGAGATGCTAAGGGTAGTAGTAAAAGCCGTTGATAGCGCCATGAAACGTGACGTAGCAAGCGGCGACAGCTTCGATATAGCGATAATCAACGCTGAAGGATTCAGAGAGCTTTCTCTAGACGAGAAAAAAGCCATATTAAATAGTTGAAATAAAAAATGGAAAACCAGCAGGGCCTAACTTACAGCGAGATAAGGCAAGCAATACTAGAAAAGATACCCGCTCAAGTAGGCATTACTAGGATCGAGTTCGAGGGACCAAGACTCGCGATATACTGCCAAAAACCAGAGATACTACAGGAAAACAGCCACATAGTTGGCGAGATAGCTGGAACCATCAAGAAACGGATCGTGATCAGAAGCGATCCCTCTGTTAGAATGAACGAGTTACAGGCGGAAAACATCATCAAAACAATTCTGGATGAAGCAGGACTCGTCCAAGCCTATTTCGATCCAGCCCTAGGTGAGGTCGTGTTGGAGGTTGAGAAACCAGGAGTCGCCATTGGTAAGAACGGCGCAAATGTTCTTGACATAGTACAGAAGACTCATTGGAGCCCTAACTTTAAGCGGAGCCCACCGATCCCATCAATGACAATCAGACAAATCAGAGGATTCCTGTATAGTAAGAGCAAGGAAAGGGAAAAGGTTCTCAGGGAGACAGGTGAATCAATCTTCAGACCCATCTATCAGCAGAGCGGCGATGTCAGAATCACATTCCTAGGGTGCAGCCGACAGGTCGGTCGCTCAGCTATCCTGGTGAAGACCCGGGAGAGCGAGATACTCATGGATTGTGGTATAAACCCAGGTGGCCGAAACGCGATAGGAACCTATCCGAGG
>CAZZFH010000211.1:0-4755 GCA_964653295.1 uncultured Candidatus Bathyarchaeia archaeon
AGGAGGTCGAGGACGAGGATTCGCGGGAACAGACCCAACAAAATGCGCTAGGTTCCCATGGATGCCTAGATGGTGGTGGGCAAACCCAGATATAGAAAACCCAACAGTACCACAAGTTCCCCAAGCCGTACCTGAATCTGAGAAAGAGTTCCTTGAAACCCAGCTAGGTTATCTAGCCAAGGAAATCGAGCAGATTAGGGGTCGGCTAGAAGAGATCGGTAAAACAGAAACACAATAATCTCTCCCCCCCTTTTTAGGTGATGATAATGAGGATCGCAATACCCACAACGGGAAAACGAAAACTCACGAATAAGGTAGCAGATACTTTCTCAAGAGCACCACACTTTACCATTGTTACTATAGAAGATAATCAGATTAAGACACTAGATGTAGTTACTAACCCGGGGGAGACCCTTGATAGAGGAGCTGGGCCTCTGGCTGCACGAGTACTCAAAGAAAACCAAGTTGATGTGCTATTGACTAGTGAGGTTGGTCCAGGTGCTAGAAACATACTTGAAGCCCTAGACATCGAGATCGATCTGGTTGAGGAAGGAAAGACTGTGAAAGAGGTAGTAGCGGCCTATCTCTAATCACTGAGTAACTGGTCGCTGAATCTCTTCCAGATCTTTATTATTGCCTTTGAGGACACAGCATTTGGTTCAAATTCCACTACAGGGAGCCCTTGAACCATGGCTCTAGTTACCGTTGGATCGAAAGGTACCCTACCTAATAACACAATATTGTCTTCTGTGCAATATTTCTCTATATCTACCGTGTTCTCTTCGTTAATATCGAACTTGTTAACTATAACGAATGGAGTGATCTCAAAGTGATCCAAGAGTTCTACTGCACGTTTTAGATCGTGGATACCGCTTAATGTCGGTTCCACCACGACCACCGCTGCTTCGATATTAGCTATACTCGCAATGACTGGGCATCCAATACCCGGTGAACCATCAACAAGCACCAAATCCTTTCCCTTTTCCTCTGCGAGTTTACTCGCATTCTGCCTAACAAGGGTGACAAGTTTTCCACTGTTTTCCATTCCAGGGGTTAATCTTGCGTGGCTCATGGGGCCATACTTTGTTTCACTAATGTATGCATGACCACAGATACGCTCGTTGAACTCTATTGCTTCTACTGGGCAGTTGACTACGCATACTTTGCATCCTTCGCAGTGAATTGGGTCTACCTTGAAGTCTTCAATGGCGTTGAATCTGCATAGTTCTACGCATTTTCCACATTCTATGCATTTCGTAGGATCGATCTTTGCTACGTTCAATCCCTTAAAGTCCATGGTTTCCTTCACTGTTGGGTTGAGGAGAAGATGTAGATTGCTAGCGTCCACATCGCAGTCTGCGAATAACGCGTTCTCGCTTAGGGCAGCGAAGCATGCTGTGATGGTGGTTTTTCCTGTTCCACCTTTTCCACTGAGTATGGTTATTTGCTTCATTTTATCTGCTTCCTTATCGTTTTCAGCAGCTCTTGGAATCTAGGTTTCCATTCAGGCATTTCAGCTGTGAATGATATCCCCTTTGAGTATAACTCAGCGATTCGCCTGTCATAGGGTATCTCCATGACCACCGGTATGTTCTTCTCTTCACAGAAATCATAGACCCCCCTATCACCTATTCCAGCGAAGTTGACGACGACACCTAATGGTATTCCTAACTGCATCACCACCTCAGCAGCAACCTCTAGGTCGTGCAACCCAAAAGGCGTGGGTTCAGTAACCATGATGCAATAATCAGACCCATCGACTGATTCAACCACTGGACAGGCTGTTCCAGGTGGCGAGTCCAAGATTACCAAACCCTCTTGATTAATGTGTTCCTTGACAGCTGAAATAATGGGAACCGCCAAGGCTTCTCCGATATTGAGTTTCCCATAAACGAGTTCAATATCGTCACTCTTTCCTATTGTTATTTCGCCTATGTCTCTAGGTTTCTCGGTTATTGCGTCTTCTGGACAGATGAGTTTACATCCTCCGCAGCTGTGACACAGTTCTTTGAATACCATGGCTGTCTCGCCTGCGATGAATAAGGCGTTGAATTGACAGAACTCGGCGCATTTTCGGCAATAAGTGCATTTGTCTTCGTTTATTTCCGGTACAAGTATCTCTACTTTCTCATTTCTCGTCTCAACTAGATTAAGGAAAATATGATCATTGGGCTCTTCAACGTCACAGTCAAGTAATTGATCCGCATTCACTGAGAGAGCCAAATTAACTGCTACGAGTGTCTTCCCTGTTCCACCCTTACCGCTAGCCACTACGATCTTCAACGGACTATTAGTCGTGGTCATGTTCCTCAGCGTGTAGGCAGCCTTCCGTGAGCTCCTCTAGTTTTCCATCAACGTAGTCTGCTATGCTCTGTTCGGTGCTCTCATTTACCGCTTGAAGCACAGCGACAGTACTATCTTGGAACATCTGTATAGCCCTCATACCCATACCAGCCGAGATGACCACATCAGCGCCTAAAGCCATCATCCTCTCAGGCGGAAGACCTGTTCCACCAAAGTGACTGCTATCATTTGGAGCCACGCCTCTATCAACGATCTTTCCAGATTTAACCTCAAACCAAGCATAGAAAGGAACTCTACCAAAATGCGCTGAAACAAACTCTCCTTTCTGATCAGCAACAGGAATTACTATCTTAACCATCTTACACACATCTCCATTATTAGAATCAACTTCGTCTACTTCTACCTTGCCCAAAGTGACCTCCCACAGTTGAGCTTCTTACTTTTGTTAGTTCTCCTTTCTTGAATCGTTCTACCGCTTCTCTTACTGTTCCCTGTGGTACTGTGTAGATATCGACTCCTGCACCTGATAACGCCATATGAGCGTTTGGTCCAACATTCCCAGTGATAACTGCTTTCACACCTAATGATGCAACATTCTGAGCTGCTCCAATCCCTGCTCCATGGGCAGAGCTTACGCTGCTATTAGTAACTGGTTGCGCTTCCATTGTTTCGGTGTCTACAATCATAAAGATCATGCATCTACCAAACCGGGGGTCTACTTGTGCGTCTAGGTTATTTCCTGTTGAGCTTACTACAATTTTCATCTATTTTATCCTCTTTTCAATCTCTGCTACTATTTGAGAGAATATCTTTGCCGCTTGAGAATCTGGATGACTGACTACGAACGGTGTTCCGAGATCACTATCTGTAGATATCCTGGGATCCATTGGTATACTACCCAGAAGGTCCACGTTCATCTCTTCACTAACCTTAGCGCCGCCTCCTCTGCTGAATACCTCGATCGTCTCACCACAGTGAGGACATATCATGCCAGCCATGTTCTCAACAATCCCAAAGATAGGTACATTCATCTTTCTAGCAAAGGTTACCGCCTTTTTTACTACGCCTTGACTTACCTCGCTAGGAATAGTAACAATCACAACTCCATCCATTTCCGGTAATAATTGTAGTATACTAAGGCTCTCATCTCCTGTTCCCGGTGGTAGGTCCACAAGCAGATAATCTAGTGGCCCCCAGTTTACCTCTCCTAAGAATTGTCTTATTGCTCCCATCTTGAGGGGGCCCCTCCAGATAACAGGGCTTTCGTCGCTTGGTAATAGAAAAGCCATTGAAACAGCCTTTACTCCTTCAGGACCTATTGCGGGTCCTATGCCTGCTGGTCCAGCCTGTAGCTTGTTTCCTTTTAATCCAAGCATTTTTGGTACACATGGGCCAGTCAAGTCTGCGTCGAATATACCAATTTTTTTCCCTTCTTTCGCTAGGGAAATTGCTAAATTGACGGTTACTAGGCTCTTCCCTACTCCGCCTTTCCCGCTAATTACCGCTATCTTGTGTTTGATCTGGCTCATTCTTTCCTTTATTGCGTCCATCTGTTGGTCTTTTTGCTCCCATGGATTAGGGACATCTTTGGTTTCAGTCACAGTATTTCTCTCGTTTAGTCTAGCTTAAATCACGTAATATTTGTACTGTTGCACATAAAGGCTTCTAATTTACTAGATTCAACTTGATTCGACATAACTACTCCCTGCTAGACATAAAATAGATAATTTTTTTGTTTTATACTCCAAGAAAACGCAACATTTTAGATAAACAAAGAACAGATGAAACTGATACAAGCTTGACACCAAAAAGCCTCATAGAGAAACTCACAAAACAGCTGTCTCCCGAGCCATGCACCAATGCACAGGCAGCTGTAGCCATCCTCGTCAAGCCAATACAAAATGATCTAGAATTCTTTCTCGTAAAACGTGCAGAGGTAGACGATGATCCTTGGAGCGGGGATATGGCTTTTCCCGGTGGCAAGAAAAATCTTCAAGATGAAACTCTTGTTGATACTGCTGTACGTGAGGTTTTGGAAGAGACAAGCATAGATCTTAATGAAAAAACAGTAGTAGGGTTCATGCAGCCTGTTTATTCCGCTGTCAGGAAAAGTCTCGCAGTACAACCAGTGGTATACCGATTCGATGAGTATCCAGATGTCAAATTAAACTATGAACTAACCAAATTCATGTGGGCGCCACTCAGCGAGATACGACAGGGAAAAACCAATGCAGCGATAAAAGGATGGGAAGGACCAGTCTACATGGTGCAAGGAGAAACTGTATGGGGATTGACTTTCCGTATGCTCGAAAAAATATTCAAATTATTAGAAGAGGATTAGAGAACCTCTCTTAGAGATTGAGCAATTTGACTAGGTAACTCTCCAACAGATACTCCCGCTTTTTTGAGTGCATCCATCTTGCTCTGGGCAGTACCTGTAGAGCCCTGAAT
>CAZZFH010000212.1:0-4744 GCA_964653295.1 uncultured Candidatus Bathyarchaeia archaeon
ATGACTGGTTGAGTGTTCATGAAGCCGCTTACCGGTCCCGGGAAACGTCTTACCTTCTTACCTGATCGTTCCCCCGTGGTGGTCTTTGAGGCTACAGTAATGAATGTAGCAACAATATCTTCTCCAGTGATTATTCCCACAATTTTATCCTGATTGGTGATAGGTAAATGACTGAAATTATTATCGAGCATGGTTCTCCTGATCTGGGCAATCGGCGTATCCTTGCTCATGGTCACAACTGGTGACATCATGATATCCTTGGCTTTTACAGATTTGAGCTCTGATACATCCCTCATGGCAGCCGTGATATTCTGCTGGCTTAGAAGCGAGACCTCATCCCTTGATACTAGGGGTATGGCTGTTACATTGTTCATGACCATGAAATGAACAGCCTCCATTACACTATTGTTTGGGCTGATGGTTCCAACCTGCTTCCATATGTTCTCAATCTTCGTATTATCAGGCTGATCCACTCCAAGAAGACCCCTTACAGAGATTATCCCATACCGGTCTCCTCTTGCGGCAACCGCCTCAGTCCGATTTGTGTCTCTAAGAACGCCCAGTACCTTGCTTGCTGTGTCCTCTGGGTCGAATATGCTTCCTTTTGAGACTTTTATGTCTGATAGATTGGTTTGAGCTAATTCTTCTAATGTTTTTGTCACCTTTAGAAAACCCGTATTATAGTGTGTATTTGGGGTTAAAATACGTTGCATCTGTGGGTGAGCAAATTTAAATATGATTCACCTTTTTTTAACAGAACCCATGTGCACCCTCATAATACTCTACAAATTATTAAACGACTACCCCGTGGTGGCTCTTCATAACAGATACCTCGGACTCAACACCAAAGAGAAACCTCCCACATGCATTGGAGAAGGAATCTATTGCCCCATAGACATCGAATCACAGGGCACATGGATAGGTTTCAACCGGGATAGACTGCTCCTTGCGATAACCAACCAAGAAACACAGACCATTGATAAGCCAAATCGAAGCCGCGGTCTACTAGCATTGGACATACTGAGAGAATGCGACACTGCAGAAGAAGCAAAAGAATACTTGATGGACCCTTCTATCAGACCAAACTATCGTCCAGGTAATTTTATTGTAGCTGACTCTACGGATGCTTGGCATATTCTCTGGGATAATGTTACGAAAGCCTGGGGTCTTCCTCAGGGACCATATGCTATTGGGGTCGTCACCAAGTATCCTGGGATTAAGATGAATGAGAAGGCTGAGAAGATTGGACTAGACTCTGAGAGACGGAGGAAAAGGGCTTTCCAGTTGCTGCATGGGTTTCAGCCTTCTAATATTGATGAGGTCTTGGAGAAGATGAGGCTGGTCTCGGGTGATCACGCTTATGGTAAGACTGCTTCTTCGATCTGTTGGCATAGCCCAGAGTTTAGACAGACGAGTTCAACCATAATGGCAATTGGATCAGACTCAGAGAATTCGAGGGTATTATATTGCCCGGGAAACGTCTGTGAGAAACCATTCAACGAGTACCCTGTCTCATTTGACTAGGTTCCTGAGACCTATCTCCTCGGCTATCTGTTTTGCCTCAAGGATTTCGGATGTGCTGAGTCTGTGGCTTAGCTCTGGGCGTTCTTTGGCTCTCCATTCTGGTCGGTACTGGAACATGAGGTTGACGCGAGTCATAGGACCAAGATTATCATGAATCCATTGAAGTATGGGTCGGGTGCAGCACTGGTTGTGCCCGGGTAGCACCAGTACACGTATGAGGAGTTCACCGTACTGGTTAGCCCAGAGATGGTTTCGAGTCGCGGCTTCCCAGTAACCGGGGGCATCACTGATCCCCGTTGCGCACTCGTTGTTCCCGTATTTGAAATCGAGAAGATAGAGATCGATAAAACCCGCGAGGAGCTTGGCGGTCTCTAAGCTATAGTAGCTGTTGCTATTCCAGACAGTAGCGATACTATTCTTGACATGGTTCATGGTCTCCAGCCAATGCCACACATATGGGGTGGGGTCGCCTCCAACCATGTTGATGTTTCTGCATCCTTTCTCAGCCAATTCTCTCACTTGATAAGCCATCATCTCTGGGGTTAAGCTCTCTCCGTGGCTCTTCCACTGACTGATATCCCAGTTCTGGCAGTGGATACACCTGATGCTGCATCCTCCTGTGAATATGGTCCCGGAGGGGATTAGCTCGGGTTCCTCTCCCATGTGGGGGAAAGCAGAGTGGAGGCTGAAGTTACGCCCAGCGCCACAGTATCCCTTGTCACCGTGGAGTCTGTCGGCTTTACAGTTTCTTGTACAGAAATTACAGCTCTGCATTATATGGTGAGACAGTAATATTTTGAGGTCTAGGAAGCTCTTGTCGGCTTTCTTTGGTTTATTGGTCTTTTCTTGGTGTTCTTGGAAGTTTTCGAGTATTGTGTCATGGATGCGCCATAGGGTATCTGTGTCTGCTCGGCGGCTGAAATCAGCTGGTATGGATTGGGCTATCTTGAACTTTGGAAGCTTTTCTCCTCTAACAACATTCACATACCGGGGCAATGCAGCTTGAACCCCGGGGGTGTCCAATATACCTGTTGCGTCGGGTCTCGAAACTCTCCACATCAATAAGAATATGCAGTGGCTTCTTTACATGGGTTCTGATAGCAACCATTATACTGGTTGAGGTTTTCACTTCACACATGGAGTCTCGTTTCGTCGAGAAGGCAGGAGACGCGCTGCGCTGTACCATTTGCCCTCACCTATGCGTGTTATCAGTGGGGAAAAGGGGTCTATGTGGCTCAAAAGAGAACCAAGACGGAAGAATAATGGACCTGAGCTATGGTAAACTCAGCGCCCTCGCCGTTGACCCTATAGAGAAGAAGCCGCTGGCTCATTTCTACCCGGGCAGTATCTCACTGAGCATCAGTAGCATCGGATGTAATTTTACTTGTCCATGGTGCCAGAACTTTGGGTTGAGCCAGAGCAAGATTGATGATGCCCAGACCCGATACATGGAGCCAGAGTCTGTGGTAGAGGTTGCACTAGCTCAGGATTGTACCAGCATATCATATACCTATAATGAGCCTTTGATTAATCTCAATTATATCGAGGATACAGCAAAGTTCGCTTGGGAATCAGACATCAAGAACGTGCTCGTGACCAACGGATACACGCATCTACCTTCTTTCAGTCAGGTGGTTGAGTATATTGATGCAGCCAATGTGGACTGGAAATCATTCAACCCAGAGTTCTACAGGAAACACTGCAACGCAGAGCTAGACAAGGTACTGGAGTCCACCCAGTTCATGCATGAGAACGGTGTCCATGTTGAGATAACCTTCCTGATAATACCTGAGACCAATGATAGCCCCGAGGAGATAAGGTCCATGGCAGGGTACATCGTTGATAATCTTGGACCAGACACCCCGCTGCACTTGAGCAGGTTCTTTCCAATGTACAAGTTTCAGCATCTGCCCCCCACCCCCGTCGAGACATTGATGAATGCAAAAAAGATCGCGTTAGAAGAGGGGCTTCACTATGTATTTGTGGGAAATGTTAGGGGGGGTGGAGAGGAGGACACTGTCTGCCCTAACTGTGGTACCCATGTGGTGAAACGCAGCGGCTACAATATCACGGGATGGGAACTCACAGAGGATATGAGATGCAAGAAATGTGAGACCCTTATCCCGATTGCTGGTAAGCGAGAGAGACATCTCACGGGTCTCTGGTAAACCCAAGACAAGTTTTATCACTCTAATATCCGTGATCACTGTAAGTCTAGGTGAATGATTTGAGTATCGAGAGAAAAGTCACATACTGGGAGAAACCCGGGAAAGAACACACAGAGGCAACCTTAAAGATCGCGTTAGAGGCAGCCAAGGAAAGAGGAATAGACACGGTTCTTGTAAGCAGCACATCAGGTTATGTTGCGTTGGAGGCAGTCAAGGTTTTCAAGGACTGCGGTTTGAAGCTGGTTATCGTAACCCATGCTACAGGGTATAGCGAGAAAGGCGTCCAGAAGATGCCTGATGAGACCCGAGCCAAGCTCAAAGCAGCTGGCTGTGTTGTTGTAACATGCACAGATGTATTAACAGGAGCAGTCAGCGCGGGAATAGGCAGGCAACGACCAGAAAAAACGGATCCACAAGAAGGCAGACTACCATGGATAGTGCCCCCACCCAACGTAATAGTAGCAAATACCCTCAGGATGTTCAGTCAGGGGGTCAAGGTGTGTGCTGAGATAGCTATGATGGCAGTAGACTGCAATGCAGTTCCATCTGGAAGCAAGGTGGTAGCCGTTGCGGGCAGCCACGCTGGGGCAGACACCGCGATGGTGCTTGAGGCATCTGAATCCAGCAGGATCAGGGACATGAAGCTCAATGAGATCATCTGCAAGCCCCTTTAACCTCCCTTTATATTTTCTAATCTGTTTCATTACTTATGGTTAAGATTGATTACGGGGTGCAGATAGAGCCCCAGTTCGGCTATACCTATCAGCATATCAGTAAGGTAGCGAAGGCTGCAGAGAAACACGGATTTGAGAGCCTCTGGACCAGCGACCACTTCCTCATCAGACCAGAAGCAGTAGACGTAAACTGCCTAGAGTGCTGGACAACCCTCAGCGCCCTAGCAACAGAGACCAAGACCCTCAAACTGGGAAACATGGTAGCAAGCCAGAGCTACCGAAACCCCGCGGTGCATGCTAACATCGCAGCAAGCTTGGACCATATCTCAAGTGGAAGGGTCTATTTTGGAATCGGTGCCGGTTGGAAGGAGGTTGAGT
>CAZZFH010000213.1:0-4704 GCA_964653295.1 uncultured Candidatus Bathyarchaeia archaeon
CTGCTCCCGCTTCCAACGGTTATACTTGTTGCGAAGAACTTGGCTAATCCAAGGATAATCAATAGCTTGAATGAGAGGCTCCCAGCGATGGCTTGCTCTAATCCCTCATACCCTGTGCCGAGGATCCCGTATTCGAGGAAGAACATGCCTATGAAGCCGGTGATGAGCCCCCCGATGCTGGGTTTTATCCAGTCTGGGATCTTTACCTCATCGAAGAAGTCTTCGAACTTGTATAATCCACGGGTCCAGAGTATGCTCAAGACACCGAAGAATAACCCGATGGGTATGAAGTAGACAAGCTCTAAGGGGTTGCCCATACGATATGTGGGCAAAATGAACGCAGGGTCCATGCCAAATATCTCAGCAGTGACAAACATACCAACAACAGAGGAGAGAAGCACGGGAACGATATCATATGGCGCAACACCGCTATAGATTACCTCGATACCAAAGATGGCGCCACCTAGTGGAGCCATAAATGTACCTGAGATACCAGCAGACAAACCACAAACAACAAGGAGCTTGCGATAAGATTCATCGAGGTTGAACCTTTGCCCAAGGAAAGAGCCGAAGCCGCTGCCAATCTGGGCGATTGGCCCCTCCCTGCCCACACTACCACCGCTACCTATGGTTAGGCTTGAGACGATTATTTTTACCGCGGCTACTCGTGCCCTGATGGCTCCACCCATCATGGTTACGGCTTCAAGGACCTCTGGGACACCATGTCCCTTTGTCTCGGGTGCAACCTTGTTCACTATTGGCCCAACAATCAATCCACCTATAGCGGGTAGCAGCATTATTCCAATGTTATACCCATTCACCATGAATGTCGTGTGTGGTAGGAGATAATCGAAGAATATTGTATGAAATACCCCAATCATCTCCCTGAATACTACTGAACCTAATCCTCCAACTATGCCCACTAGAATTGCTAATGCATTGATCTTTAACCAAGTCTTTACGCCTTTTCTCATCAACATTGCTCATCCCTAGCTCCAGGTTTGAGCGCGATTGGCGTTAAATCTGGGGTCAGAACACACATTCACATCTATTATATGAACATTTCTACAATCAAGTTGGAAATTTGGGTTATTTTGATCAAACGGGGCTGAGAACAAAGTTTAAAGATTTTCTAAGTCTTTATTGGATGTTCTTACTGGTTTCAGGTAGTATTACTGTTATAAAGGAGTTATACGCCGTACAAGGATACTGGTTTAATAAAACACGGGTTTTTAGGAACCGGTTTTGTGATTTAAGTAGTTTTAGAGGTTAAGCGTTCGCTCTTTTTCTGCGGTACTCATTAAGTTTCTGGGCAAGGTCTGGTTCTTGGAGTGCGAGTATCTCTATTGCTAATAGTGCTGCATTTTTTGCTCCGTCTATCCCTACTGTAGCTACAGGTACGCCTGTGGGCATCTGGACAATACTTAGCAGGCTGTCCAGTCCTCCGAGTTTTACTTCTTTGGGAACTCCAATTACTGGTTTTATTGTCTGAGCGGCTACTGCGCCTGGTAGTGCTGCGGCTAATCCTGCGATGGTTATGAATACTTTGGCTGGGCTTTCCTTGACGTATTTTGCTAGTTTTTCTGGGTTTCTGTGGGCTGAGATTACTTGTAGGTCGTAGGTTACTTTGAATTCGTCTAGGATTTGTGCTGCTTTGTCTCCTAGTTCTTGGTCGGATGTGCTGCCGATTATAATGGATACGTTAACCATAGGATTTGTATCGGGTGACGGTCTTATTAAATTGCCCTCTAAGCTGTGAAAAGACAGGATGAGACCCAGTAACATAGCCCGCTGGTTACAGTTCCTACTCATTCTGATGCTGGTGACAACACAGCGCTGTAACGCACAATCAGCCTCAGAGAAACGATGGGAAAAAGCAGACCTCATAGTAGAAGGAAGAATAACAGAGACAACAACAGAGAATGGCATCCAGATATCAAAACTAGCAGTAGACAGGATACTAAAGACAGAGACACTAGCCTCAGAGCCATATTCAAAAGGCTATGTTGAAAACCTGATATTACATGTACCAGCGAACACCCTAGCCCAACATCAGACACTTAGGTTCTTCATAGAAGAAAACCAGGGCACATACAGGCTATTAGCTGCAGAGAAGGTCGATAACCCAGCACAGACACCATTGATGAACTCAGGCTCATACGGGTTCCTTATACTCATCGTAATAGCATTGGTAGCATCTCAGAGACCGCTGATTCTACCAGAAAATAAGGAGTAAGTTTTACTCGTAGGCTCTGCCTTTCTCCTTGCCACCTTTGGCTAGTTCTTCTCGGATACTGAGAGCAAGCTGGTCTGCTTGTGGGGTGGGATACTTGTTGCTGATGCACCCGATGCACAGCTGGTCTCGCCTCATACCAGTCTCCTTGATGTACTCGTCTATGGGCATATAGTTGACACTATCAGCACCCAGCTCATCAGCCATCCCCCCAGAGCTAAGCCTAGCCCCAATAAGCTCACTGTAGGTACTCATATCTATACCATAGAAACAGGGACCAATGATCTTTGGGTAGGTTATGAAAAGATGAACCTCCCTAGCACCAGCCTCTCTTAGACGTTTGATATTGCCCCGCATGGTGTCTCCCCTGACGATGCTATCATCCACCACAGCAATACGTTTGCCAACGATCTTGGGCGCCAATATGTTGAGTTTTCGATAGATGACGCTCTGACGATCAACGCCATCAGTGATGAAAGCCCTCTGGGAAACATATCTGTGTCTTCTGAGTGCCATCTCCCATCTGAGCCCAGATTCCTCGTGGAAGCCATATGCTGCATCGTTGGCGCTCTCAGGCAGGCAGACCACCAAGTCACATCTCTCAGCCTTGTCTCGGTATATTCTGGCTAATGATGCGCCTAGGTCACGGCGGACCTCATAGACGTATTTTCCATTGAATCTGCTATCGGGTCTGCTGAAGTAGGCATACTCGAAGGCGCAAAATGCCTGTTTCTTACTTGGGTAGGCTTGGACCTGAGACATCATTCCGTCTTTTACTACCAGTAGCTCGCCGGGTCTGAGCTCACGTTGCCACTCGATGCCGTTGATGGCTAGTCCTGTGCTCTCGCTGCTGAAGGCGTATTTACCGTCGCTGAAGCCGTAGCAGAGGGGTTTGATACCCCATGGGTCCTTGAATGCGAATAATGTGCCATCATCTAGGATACCAGTTATGCTAAACGCACCATCTACTGAGCTCATCAAATCTGTTACGGCTTTGGGGAGAGAGCCTGTCTCCTCAAGCTTCTTTACTATCAAACCAGCCAGAGCGTGAGAATCAGAGGTATCCTTATTGACTCCGACTTTTTCCTGTAATTCCCTTACATTGACTATGTTGCCGTTGAAGCTCAAAACGAGACTGCGTTCCTCTCCAACGCTCAATATAGGCATCGCATCATAGCACAAAGCAACATAGTCGCTACTCCCGCTAGTGGTGTACCTCACGTTGGCTATGCCGATGTTTCCGGGGAGTTGTTTTACCTTGCTCTCCTGCCCAGGCTCCTTTATCGGGGGGATTAACCCAAGCTCAGTGTAATACTCCAATCCATTGTTGTAGGTGGCGAAGCCGTGGCTCTGATGCCCCCGGTGGTTCTGGGCAAGCATGCCCCAGTAGAGATAAGGGAAAACCTGCTCGTCAGGGCTATAAATACCAAAGACGCCGCATTTTTCCCGCAGCTCCACTAAAGCTCCTCCATAACCTCGTCAACAGTCTTGAGATCAAAATCCTCTATCTTGGCTTGACCACTCAGCACCTTGTAGGAGGCGATACATCGCTTACTAACCTCACGTACCACAGGACCCGGGATGCTTGGAGGTGGACCATCCCCCATATACCCAATGTTTCTTAGATAGCTCCTGAGGAACTCCTTGTCGAGGCATGTGGCTTCCTGTGGTTTTCCGGGTACATAGAATTTCTCCGCCCAGTAACGTGCAGAGTCGTGGGTCGGGGGCTCATCGATCTGGATATACTCGTCTCCTAGTCTGCCGAATTCGAGTTTGAAGTCTGGTATGATGAGACCATGCTTCTTGGAGACCTGCTGATAACGCTCAAAGAGCTTGAATGTAGCCTCCTCAAGCATGTCCCACTCGTCTCGAGTGGATAATCCTCGTTCAATGGCTTCCGCTTTACTGATCTCCATATCATGGCCAGACTCTTCCTTGGTGGTAGGCGTAAGAATGACCTCGGGTAGCTCCTCAGCCATCACCAATCCATCTGGGAGATCAACCCCGCTGATGGTTCTCGCTCCCTTGTTGTAGGCTCTCCAAGCTGATCCATAGAGGTATGCTCTGCAGACCCATTCAACATCAACACGCTTGGCTTTGATCACCTTGACTGTCCGTTCATCAACCACCTCCAAGAGGTGGTTCTTGATTATGTCCTCTGTCTCCTTGAACCAGAACAGGCTCAGGGCGTGGAGGCTTGGACCCTTGTGGGGAATCAGTGTGGGGTAGACAACATCAAATGCGCTGATCCTGTCGCTTGTGACTATGTACATGTGGTCGCCCATATCGTAGACGTCTCTTACTTTTCCCCTTCTAGGCTCTGGGTTGCCGTTGAACATGTCTGAGGCTCTTAGGACCTCTACTTTGCCCAATCCGAGGGGGCTATCAACTATCATACTGTCTTTCAAATTAATGCACCAAGGAAGACTTACACGCATAGCACATAACCTACCAATATTTAAGTAGTTTTT
>CAZZFH010000214.1:0-454 GCA_964653295.1 uncultured Candidatus Bathyarchaeia archaeon
TGGAGCCATGGTCCAAGTATGAGAAAACAACCTCTCCCTTGCTATTCCATGATGTTGTATATCAAGGGTTGAAGATCTGGTTAGATCTCTTGGATACCCTTGCACCGGATATTGTGCTAACCTCATTGGGGAATAATTATAGGGGATGGCTTTTCCCTGAGCAGAATCTTGAATGGGTCAAGTTTCATGTCTTCAAGGAGACCGCAGATGGGCACGAGAGGGGGCGTCCTTACAATGTTCATTGTGTGGTGGCTAAACTGGGGTCGGGTAAGAGGTGTTTGCTTGTTTTTGGTGATAGAAGCGTTATTCCTTTCATGATCTCTAGGAAGCAGAAGATTATGTTGGGTGAGAAGATTTTCATTATTCTTACCGGTAAGGCGCCTTCTCACAGCTACAAAGAAGAAGAACTGGCTGGACCTGAGCCAGATGAAGAGATTACGGCTATTGTGGTCGT
>CAZZFH010000214.1:464-4702 GCA_964653295.1 uncultured Candidatus Bathyarchaeia archaeon
CAATTATACTAGGGTTGAAACCAGCGTTTTCGGATTGTTCCAGATGATTCCACTGGGTTCTTATTATAGACCTTAAGGGGATATGGGTTTGTGAAGATGCGATGAGTTGGAAAATAATGCCTTTTACACTGATACTCACGGTATTTCTATTGCCTTATATGTGGCAAATTAATTGCTGACTATCTTTTTGTTTTCTATCTGTATGGGCTCTAGAATGGAGTTTGATCGTGTTTTACTATATTGATATATATGATTAGTTGGTGGTTTTACTTGATTCTATCTTCATTGAATGGTAAAGGATAGAGTCACGTAGGTAAGGTGAAGAAGAATTGGGTAATTTTACGCACATTATTATTTTCGGAAATAATGTGGAATGAGCAGATATTGTGGCCTGGAACAAGGCTAGTGAGGAGCTAAAGAAGTACAACATGGAGACCCTCTACATGGGGGCGCCCTTGGGTGTCTCAGAGAACCGGGTTTTAATAATTAAAGGTCTAATGTCTGGTTATTCGGAGATGATCGGTAAGCCCAACTGGCAGATTGGCAAGGTAATGACAAACACCAGATCAGTGGTATGCTGGACTCCCTAACCTCCATTTATTTTAAGAGTCTATGATGTCAGGTCAAATTATTTCTAGTATTAGTATAATTTGTATCGCTACAATTATATGTAGCAAAGGATGTCGATATGCAATAAGTGACCCACATGGATGAGCTTAACGCCGAAGAGCGCAAAGAATCAGCACCACTAGTTTGGTCAGTAATACTACTCCACATGCTAAACCATGTCATAAGCGGAGCAATGCCCATACTCTACCCAGATATAATGGATGAGTTCAGTCTCAGCTACAGTCAACTAGGGCTCATAAGATCAGCAGCAACCTTTGCAGCGGGATTCCCCCAAATGCTCGTAGGTTTAATGAGAAGATGGTTCAGCGGCAGAATCCTAGTAGGAGTAGGAAATGTGATAAACTCGGTGATGAACATCGCGGCAGCCCTTAGCAGGGGCTTCTGGAGTTTCTTCGGGTTTACCGTAGCGGCTGGTATAGGCAGTAGTACTCAGCATCCTGTTGGTGCTTCATTGATTACTGCTGCAACAGACCCTAATCAGCGTGGTAAGATGCTTGGGCTAAACCAGTCTTTCCCGTCTATGGCATTCAGCTTTACCCCATTAATCACCGCTTATCTAATTACCAGAATGGGTTGGAGATCAACCCTCGGTATACTCTCAGTGCCAGCGCTCATACTCTCATTATATATGCTGTTCTTCGTCAGGGGCTCTACATCAGTAGAAGGCAAGACGAGGGACGCACTGAACTTTGGGAAACTTCGAGAACAGCTCAGAAATAGAAACGTGCTCAGCATAAGCCTTCTTAGGAGCGTTATGGCGTTCAGGATGGGCGTAAGAACCTTCCTACCCCTATACTTTATTGATATACTTGGTTTCACACCCGAGAAAAGCAGCCTGTTATACTCGATCCTATTGTTTGGAGGTGTTTTCGGTCCATTCTTCTGGGGCTGGCTCAGCGACAGGATGAACAGGAAACCATTGATCATCGGTTTGATGATTGCGAGTAGCATTGGTTATCTTAGCCTGAACTGGGTAACCGGGTTCTGGGGGTTAGCAGTACTGCTTTTCGTTATTGGTTTCCTTGTGCAAACAGTCGTGGTTCAGAGCGTGCTCAGCGATAGCGTACCTAGAGACCAGCTGGACCAGATATTTGGGCTATATTTCACCATTGGTTTCACATTAGCCAGCTTTAGCAGTATTATATTTGGCTATATTATCGAGTGGTTCGGCTTCAACGTTGGCTTCACCTATATCGCGGCAGTCACAGGCATCAGCCTCATACCAGCGTTCTTCATCACAGAGCCAAGAAATAACCAGACAGCATCCATCTAGAATATTATCCATAACGATTCACAGAACAGGGGGGGGGTCTGAAATCAGAGGCGAAAACAGCCTTTTTTCAATGAAACCAGCCCCAAAACAACCCAGAACAGATCTGAATATGTGTAAAAAAGCGGTAGGGTAACCGTCTTTAAGCGACGAAAAACGCTTTGGTAAGCACATAATTTATCACCCAAAAAGGTTCATTCAACCTATGTCAATTGGTATCAAAGCAAAATGGATTATCGCTTTCGATGGTCAGGAAAACAGACTTCTAAGAGATGGGGTTGTAGTCATTGAAGGTCAACGAATTGAATATGTGGGAAAAAACTATACTGGAAAGGTGGATCGTTGGATAGATGCACCCACACATGTGGTAACAGCTGGTTTCATATGCACCCATACTCATGCCTCATCAGCACCAAAGGATAAGAGCTTCATTGATGATACGGGAGCACCTAGTCTCTATATGAGTAGCCTTGGCGAGAATCTAACAGCACTAGGTAAGAGCATCAACCCAGAAGACTATCATGTTTTCGCCAAATACAGCATGGCTGAACTTCTAAGAAGCGGTTGTACCACCATGCTTGAAATTGGAATGGTAGGAACACTAGGAGCTGAAACTGCTGTCAAGTATATTGATGAAATAGGAATGAGAGCAGTAGAAGGTGAAGGCATCTCAGACGGTAGATGGGTAAGACACCAAGAAGCAAATTTCATGACAGTATGGGATGACCCAGAAAAAGGAATAAAACAACTCGATAAAGCTGAGGCTTTTATCAAGCAATATGATGGAAAAGCAGATGGTAGGATAATTGGGGCACTCTATCCAAGCACTGTTGATCAAGTCTCCGAAGGGCTACAAAAAGCGGTAAGAGAAAAAGCAGACGAGCTGAAATGCCCTGTAAGCATCCATGCAGGTCAGTGGGTTGTAGAGTTCCAAAACATGATCAGAATGTACAAGAAAACCCCATTTGAATTCTTATACCATACAGGACTTTTGAAGGATGATCTCGTTATCGGTCACGGTTGGGCGTTAGCTGGACACCCATTACTCGCCTATCCTCCCGTTCAAGGGACTGATGACTTCGCATTATTAGCCAAGTCAGGTGCAACTGTGAGTCATGATCCATTGGTCTTCATTAAACGTGGAAACAAGATGCACAGCCATAGCAAGTATTTGGCTCATGGAATCAATGTATCAATTGGGTGTGATACCTCCCCACAAGATATGTTGAATGAGATGCGAATGGCTTCCTATACCTCAAAATTGGCTGATTGGTCGTGTTTCAGTGGAACGGCTAAGGAGATATTCAACAGTGCAACTATTGGGGGTGCAAAGGCTATTGGAAGAGATGACCTCGGAAACATCGCAAAGGGTTGTCTAGCTGATCTTACAATAATCAATATGGAGACCATTAACAATGTTCCATGCAGAGACCCTGTCAAGAATATCGTCAACGCGTCTTCAAGGGCTGACGTTGAATATGTAATAGTAAACGGTGAGATCGTAGTTGAAGATGGTAAGCTAATAACCATAAATGAGAAAGAACTTGTCTCTAAAGTCCAGAAAACAACAAAAGCGATCTGGGACAGGATACCTGAAAACCACTACCTAAAACAGCACAGCGACGAAGTTTCCCCCCAGAGCTATGAGCCTTGGGAGCCCGACCAATAACCACTTATCTTTCTCAAACCAGATTTTATTCATGTTCACTGATTACAGGATTGACCTCTACAGGCGCAAACTTGAGGAAGCATTGAGAAAAGGCGAGCAAGTTGTTATCTTTGAGGACCCAGCTAGCGGAAAATTCGTCCAGTTCGCAGTAGAATCCGAGTCAAGAGAGGTCATAGTCGATATACCATTGGAGCAGATGACCGAGACCATCTACGAGTGGCTAAGCCCCCATATGGAGCAGGCAGTTGATTCCAATGATAACTTGATGGCTCTCCAGAAAATCATCAAAGCCGATCATCTCCAGTACGCCGCCGAGTTCACAGATTGGATATTCACCAAAATATACCAGCTACCAGAAAACCACGAAATAACAGTACAGATGTTCACCTAGTTTCCAGCCAATTCAATCCATGCGGCGTATCCCTGCTTTGGTGTCCCGTCACGCTGGATCAAACCAGTATAGTCTGCCTCTGATAGATCGCTGAGCCAAGGCCACATGATAAACTCCACATCAAACCCACTCGTTAAATCAGTGTCCAACCGTGTGATGAAATCCACCTGAGCCTGCTCCCCACCAAACTCTGTCATGGAGGGCCAAGTTATCTCGCTGAAACCCACTGGCTTACCGGGCATCAAATCAGCTACCCCCGAATAATAATCCACTGGGAT
>CAZZFH010000215.1:0-4686 GCA_964653295.1 uncultured Candidatus Bathyarchaeia archaeon
CCAACGGTTTCCTTTGACACGCATTCGCCCGATTAACACCATTTTCTCATTGTAAGCCATCAAAGCCATCTCGTGGACCTCCTCAGCTGTGAACCCGGATCTCTCTATCAGCTCCGTGGCCATGGCTATTTTGAAAGCATCCCCACCAGGATGATAGTGTTCAGCGAGATATTTGACTAGTTTATTCATGTTTAACGGAAAAGAACCCAAACCATATGAGAGAAACGCACATTCTTGAACCACAGAGACAAGAGAAAATGATCAATTTCCTTGTTACATGAGACTTGTTTGTACAGAGCGCGCACCCGATTCATAATGCAAACAATCCTTACAAGTACATTTGTCAGGTCTTCTCTGAAAGTGGACACTCCAAAGCAGAATATCTACGCGCCAGCGTGTTGCTAAATTACATGTTTAAATCAACTCCTACCACCAAAAAGAAGCAACAGACCTAGCCTTCCAAGGCCTACCCAATCTAATAGCCGCCACAGCCACAAGCAGCACCACAAGGATACAGAGCAACACGTGAACCATGGCATTCCGAAGCCCTCTCAGCTTCAAACACTCCAAACCCACCAACTCAAGCCTCGCATTCACCCTCTCAACAGAAGCCCTACCAACACCGTAGACCTTCTTCTCCTCCTCCACAGGTCCGCTGATTCTGAAGTACCGGTCAACCCTCAGAACACTCATACCACGAGCCTGATTACTCATATAAGGAACAACAGGCAATGCCCCACACTCAACAACACAAGCTCTAACATTACTGCTACTATACTGGCTGTCACCCACAACAATCTTGAAACCATCTAAAACCTCAGCAACCTTATCCAATAGCTCCGGAGCGTGTTTCTTCTCATTCTCATTAGCCGAGGCAACCACCGCAGCCAATGGCATATCAGACCCAACATCAACCGCTATGTGAGCCTTGTATCCCAGATCATATGTCTTACCATCTCTACCTACCCTGCTATCGGGGTCAGAGAACCCATGACTGTCATCAGCCATGTCTCGCCTGCTCCACGCCTTGATGAAAGTAGCATCCATCGCCACCGTCTCACCCTTGATGATGCCGCTCTCCACAAGCTCCTCAAGGAGGCGTTTCATTATTTCTTCGAGCCTCTCTGGCCCTACTCTGGCTCTGAAACGTGTCATCTGCGATGGGTGATAGGGTTTTTCACGTTCCTCGATGTCGCAGATCTCTCTGAGGTTTTCATCGTTCCAGAGCCTCCTGTAGAGCTCCCTGTCGCTTGGAATATGTCTCAATTGTTTTACCATTAATGCTTTGAATATGCCAAGTGGATTCCTCGGCGGTCTTCCTGGTCCGGTGTCATGGTATGGCTGTGAGATGGTTTTCTCTATGTTATTCAGGTTGAGCATTGAGAGGATGGATGTTACATCCATCTGTTTTTCCATCTTCAGTTAAACGTAAACATCTGTTGCATGTATATGTTAACCCAGATAATTTAGCAACAAGCTGGCGCGCGGTAACTAAACGAAATAATATGCTCAATTCTTTGCATCTTCTTTTCTGCTAGTTAAAGAATCTAAAAATACAACAAGCCAACCTAGGCCACTTAATATTGCTTCTCCTTTGATAAAAGGCTCATTTAAACCAATCCATAGCAGTATCAGTCCAATTAACAGATAAAACACTGATGGAAATGTAAAAATCTTCACGTATTACCTCCTCCTTAAACACATGTATTCTTCACCTGCTTTGAAACTTATAAAAACAGCGCGAAAATATAATACTAGAGTTTAAGAACACGCTATTTTTCTAGTCAAGGATTCTTGATGAAATAAATCTTAACTTAAAATTCAAATACCTTAGAGGCATTTATTATACTACGGGAAATTCAATATACAGGTTACATGAGACTTTGTTTTTCAAGTGACTATCTCTTTATTGTTACTCAGTGAATTATTATCTGCTGGAATAATTGAATGTCTGCTATAGAAGTAACCAACCTATCGAAGTACTGGAATAGTACCAAAGCCGTTGATGATATAAGCTTCAATGTAGAAAAAGGTGAAATCTTCGGTTTCTTAGGGCCTAATGGAGCAGGGAAAACAACAACAATCAGAATGTTAGTGGGGTTAACCAAACCAACTAGTGGTACTGCATATATTGCAGGCTTCGATATAATGGATAACATCAGATTGGTAAAACAGCGCATAGGCGTCGTTCCTGAGCGTTCTAATCTATATGATGAACTAACAGTAATTGAGAACCTCAGATTCGTAGCTAAACTATATCATGTCCCAACTCAGGTATGTGAAGAAAGAATAAGACAACTCATCGAACTTTTTAAACTAAAAGAATATAGAGCGAAAATCTTCGCAAAGCTTTCAAAAGGGTTAAAAAGACGGGTCGTTCTTGCTGCTGCGCTTGTTCATAGTCCAGAGATTCTTTTCCTTGATGAACCGACATCTGGACTCGATATTATGAGTGCTAGAAATCTTCGAGAAATTATATCTGATCTCAGTAATCACGGTGTAACGATATTTCTCACGACACATTATATCGAGGAAGCGGGGCTTCTCTGTGACCGAATTGCTTTGCTTGTAAAAGGCAAGATAATTAAGATTGATACTCCTGAAGGTTTGAGGAAATCTCTACAAGACACACCTATTCTTAAGATAAACTTTCTTGGTGAACTTGACAAATCTTCACTTGACTCGATTCAAGGTGAGAGTGTCTCTTTTATTGACGGTGAGTTGACGATCTTAACAGAAAATATTCGTGGCTCGTTAGAATCGTTTTTTAGAGTTACTAATGAACAAGGTATTACTATACAAAATATTGAAACTGTAAAACCTAGACTCGAAGATTCCTTTATCCAGTTGACGGGGATTACACTAGATTCTATGAGAGTAGAGAAGGAGGGCAAGCTTTGAGACTAGGTGAGGAGCTGGAAGGTATATGGGCGATACTTGAGAAGGATCTTAAGGCTTACTATTTCAAACCACCAAACATTAGCTGGGGAATACTGTTCCCCATAGTTCTTGCCCTAAGTTTCAGCCTTAGAAACCCTAAGGACTTGGTTGATCTTTCACCTGGGTTAATAGCAATGGCTGCGCTTTTCGGAACTACCAGTATGGAGGCAATTGTGATTACTTTTGAGAAGCGGGTTGGAGCCCTTGAGAGACTTCAACTCGCTCCCTTAAACTCAGCATCAATAATTATAGGTAAACTCTTAGGAGGTACTGTATTTGGTTTAATAATCTCATCTGTGATGACTTTGATCACAATAATGTTCCTTGGAGCAGAGATCGCCAATCTATTAGTGTTTCTATTGATACTATTGTTAACTAATGTTGTTCACTCATCTCTTGGTGCACTGGTTGCTGTTTCTGTAAAGGAAGTTTTTGAGGCACAAACACTCAGTAATTATTTCAGGTTTCCTATGATTTTTCTCTGTGGAGTTTTTCTACCTTTGGATGAGATGCCTATGGTTCTCAGGTTGATAGGTAGGTTGTTGCCATTAACTTATTCTGTTGAGATTTTTCGTGGGTTGATGCTTGAACAGAATATAATGTTATTTGATATTGTTGTGTTGATAGGTTTCAGCTTACTGTTACCATATTTATCTATAGTTCAGTTCAGAAGGAATCAAGAATAAATTATTCACAACTTCTTTATTCATCTCATTCTTTGTTATACTGCGAGAAATTCAATATACCTGTTACATGAAACAGTACTCATTACTTGATTTTCGGAGCTTTTATTTCTCTACGGGTTTCAAGTAACGGAGAACTCAAGCTCCAATTTCCAAATAATGGGAGCCGACGGCACAAATGGATTTAAAAAATACTGCAATTAACTATATCTTATGTCCAACATCAATCACTCTTTTAAGATGGACCTTGAGCCAGAAGGTCTTTTGATGTTCTTCAAACCATGGCAGATAAAATGCATGAACGCTCTCTGGAGTAACAGTGAAGGCAAAAGCAGCCGATATGTATGGGAGGTGGTGAAAGACGAGATCAGCAGAGCCTCTGTAATAAATTTCCTAGAAGAAATGACAAGAAATGGCTTACTCAGCAAAAATGAGATAACTGGGAAAGGAGGCCACCGCGGGATCTATAAGCCTGTGTATGATGAACAAGGAACCCGAGAGTATCTAAGAAATATCTTTAAAGAGCGACTCAACGAACTCTAAGAATTCTTTACCTTCCAATTTTTTGGATGGTGTTGACCTATTTTTTAGTGGTAGTTCTTTTTTACTCATTAGTCTTTATGACGCTTTGCATAGAGGGAGAGCGTCAATGCAATGTAATCGTATTCAGGAATTATATCAGTTATTCAAGGGAATGGCGAATAAGAAGCGTCTAGTAATGCTTGAGAATCTTATGGAAAAGGAAATGAATGTTTCTGAACTAGCAATCCTATTAGATGTATCACAGAGCAATGCAAGTCATAATCTAAGCATATTGAAAAAGTGTGGCCTTGTTTCCATGAGGAAAAGTGGAAAACATAGGATAGTAACTGTGAACAAGGAGACCGTGGACATGTTTTTCAGGGTAGCCTCCAATCACTTTGAGAATAAGAAACAACCTATAATCGTCTAGCAGTTTGCGGGCATTAGGACTGCTTTTTTGGTTAATACAAAGCTGCTTATTCCATAACTTTTACAGTACCGTTCGCATTCCTGGGCTGTCTCATTATCTATGTATCCAAAT
>CAZZFH010000216.1:0-1916 GCA_964653295.1 uncultured Candidatus Bathyarchaeia archaeon
GCCTTCTCATACTTACCATCAGGTATCCTCAACTCGTTAGGGACCCGTATCTTCAGCAGCGAAACATGGCTGGGGTCCATACCCTCAAACGAAACAGTATCGCCTTTTGCCTCGATTATGGCTGACTCCGGGTGAGATATGGCTCCTACTATAGGCATGGCTCGGCGGTCAAAAGCAGTACGTTTCGCACCCTTCTCACGGGTGATGCTGCTGCTATGCTTAGCAGCATCCTCACGGTCCCTGCGTCTCCACTCACCCTTCTGATGCTCCGCCTGAAGCTCATCCACCGTGTAGCTATTATGGTCGGTTTTGTTTCGGAAGACCCATTTGTACTCCATCTTCTTGGTGTCGCTATTCCACAGGCCCTCATAGCTCGGTTTAGGATCCACTTCAAAGCGTTCCTGCTTACCCGTGAAGCCTTTCCTTAACTCCTCAGGCAGCATTGGCGGGTCCTGTATGGGTTCCCAGATAGCTTCACGTTCCACATTGCCCTGGTTATAGCGGCCTCTGATCACCCGTTCGCCTTCCGCCCGGTCCCTGACGAAATCTAGGGCATCCTCATAGGTGTCAAAGGTCTTCATGCCTACTCCTTCCTTCAGGCTTCTGTTTCTACCGGTCCACGCTATCATCCATTTGCCATCTCCTGAGACCTCTGGCCTCGCGGGGGCGATACGTTCAACCATACTGAGAGATGGAGTCCAATGGGGAACCAGCTTGAAATCAACCTCCGCACTGGGTCCCTTGGCTAGGTACTCCTCTGTGAGGTCCTTAACCAGCTGCTTCTTACCTGGAACCTGCTTATACTCTCTGACACCTCGGGCTACAAGGTTCTGGCCGTTACGATCTGACTTATCCCTGTCATATACCTCATATCTGATCGCCTCACTGCCTCTTTCCTGTGTGTTCTCAGCGAGGATCATATACTTGGGGGCTCCTTGCCTGTGTCCCAGCCGTTCCTTGAAGCTTTCAACCGGCCACCCTGGATTATCATTGATGAGTCGAGTATATTGCTCGGCTTGGTCTGGTGTGTTGAAGCTTCGGGTGCTCCATCTTCGGGTCTCCGGACTCCATGAATCAACCCGGTAAACACCTCCAGCTTGGTCCGGGTTTCGTCTTGCATGTGTCTTCTCAGGCTCAACGACTTCTCCATGTCGCTCACTAGATGGGTTAAGAGATATGTCTAGGCTTGCGGCTACAAGGTGTGCCGCTGCTTCTTCTGTGAGTAAACCCGCTGTCTTAGCGTTTTCCTGTTTGATTAGGTCTCTTACAGCTGCCTCTGTGAGGTGTGGTTTCTGGTTTTGTATCTGCTTGATAACTGCATCTACTCGCCTGGTTTCATCCCCGGTTGTCATAGGTGGGGCTGCTTTTTTGTCGGGTATCTCAATCATCGGTTCAGGTTTGGGTTTAGCCTCGTGTTTC
This sequence comes from uncultured Candidatus Bathyarchaeia archaeon, assembly GCA_964653295.1. Taxonomy (GTDB): domain Archaea; phylum Thermoproteota; class Bathyarchaeia; order TCS64; family TCS64; genus RBG-16-57-9. The sequence continues at coordinate 1,420 of CAZZFH010000216.1, forward strand.
TCGTCCAGTAGCTGGTGGCGTTCTATGAAGTGTGCCTTCTCATCAAAATCCATGGGGTGAACGTTGCCGCTCGCGGATATGCCCAGGGCCTCAAGCTGTTTTTTTTCTTGGTCTGTGAAGTTACCGTACTCATCTTTACTGCCTGATACATCAAGCCAACCTCTGGCTGTGCCTGTGCCTTTACGTATGCTCACCGTGGGACAAGCTGCCTTGATGTGGTCTCGTATGAGTGCATTTGCCTCGTTTATGCTCATTCTGGCAACCTTGCCACGAACCGTATCTAGTTTAGGCTTCTCGGGCAGCTGCCCTGTTTTAGCCCTAGCGTACTCCAGTACCCGCTTTTTATCCCTTTCACTGAGAGGAATGCGGTTCAATACTCCCAGGAACTCGTTGAGTTCCTCAGATGTCTGACTCTCCAGGATGGCTTTCTTAGCCTTCAAGAACAATGGGGTTTCGTAGCCATCATAGAGGCGGATGCTGCTTTCATAGTTAGCAGT
>CAZZFH010000216.1:1926-4676 GCA_964653295.1 uncultured Candidatus Bathyarchaeia archaeon
TCCCGCATCACTATCCTCCTCCAGGTAAGCGTAACCTTTCCGCATGAAGCTGTAGGGTGAGATACTATCAGCGAGACCCAGCTCATCCAACTTACTTAAAGGCACTTTCAACCACCCATGTCCCGGGTCCGCGTAGAACTCATAGGACTCCTTACCCGTTTTCACGGGATTCTGTAATGGTTGAGACTGAGTACGGTCTCTTATGCTGAGGATCGCCTTCTGGTAAGCATCACTTACTGCCGCTGCTGCGTGTCCCTGAGCGATCTCAGCTGCGCTGTTCTTCTTTAACGCCTCATCCCAGAGCTCAGGAACCTCCCCGTAAGAGTCATCAGCTAACCCCATGTGTGCCTTGCGGGCCAGAGGCAATGCTTCTGAGATATTCTTTATGGAGTCCTCGGTGAAGGTGCTGCTTATTTTGGCTGCTTCTTCTTTGCTGTATCCCTTAGCTAGTAGGTCTTTGTAGAGTTGCTCCCGTTTGCCTGCCGCTAGCTGGCTGATGGCTGCCCCCAGATACGTCTCATACTGGACCCCATACTCCTCTCTGAGGCTGGCTAGTCGCTCTTTATGTTTCTGCTCATCAGTTTTTCCTGCATGGATCTTATCAGCCCTATCTTTCAGGGCTTTTAATTGAGCCTCCCGATCAAGATGAGCCTTAGCCTGCCTGATCTGAATGAGCTCTGCTTGGGCTTTCTCCGTGACCCGCTTCATTGCAGCCTCCGCGTTGTCCTTGGGTTTAATCCACTGCTCAGCGATAGCCTTCTCCGTTATTCTGGTCAGCTCTTCCTGGGTGGCGGTGGGGACCACTCCGCCGAGGGTCTTCGAGTAAAGCACCCTCATCTTAGTCGCAGAAGAGTTGGTGGGGGTCTTGTCTCGGAATCTGTTTAGATCGGATCCTTCTTTGACCTTTTGGTACCTGTATTTGTTGCTGTACTCTCCGCCTGTCTTTTCAGCTAACTCTTTCAGGTCCTTAATTAGCATCTCTTCGCTTCGACCTAGTGCAAGATGCGCCCGTTTATCTGCGTCTAGTTCCAATTCGATGTTTGCTTCTTTGTGGGCTTTTAAGTAGCCTTTCCAGCCTAGTTCCTGATATTGCTGCGCGTGGCTGAGTTCATGGGCTATAGCGTATTCTAGATATCGTTTTGTAAGATTAGGGTCCACTTCATAGATTTGGGCGAAGTGGTCATAGTTGACTTCTATTTTGGGGGTCTTGCCGTCTCTGTAGTAGCGGATTCTGGCAGGGTGACCTCGTTTGGTGGCGCTTAGCCGTATCTCTTCGTCGATACCTAGCTTTGCACTGTATTTTTCTACGATGTTTGCTAGGTATTTTTTAGCGGTGTCCGGTGTTTGCATCGGGTTTTGTGTGTGCGAGGTTTTTCTGGAAGCCTTGGTGGGGGTAGTTGTGTGTTCTTGGGGTGTTTTGTGTTCGGGGTAGTCTATGCCTTGTACGTCGTATCTGTCGGGGTATCTGATCCAGTGGTCGGGGGTTGGCGCCATTGGTGCTACTAGGGCCTCATCTGTGATCTGGGCCTGCCATGTTCTTGCTGCGTGTATCTTTTGCAGTCTTTTTATGTCGCTTTGTTTCCATTGGTAGTCTTCGTTTATAGTTCTGCTTCTGTTTGGAGGGCTCATTCCTCCTGGTCCTCTATCTCGTCGGGGGCGAGTTCTTTTTGTTTTTGTTCTTCTTATGGTCATGTTTACTCCTCTTTGGTGTCTATCCAGTCTTGTATCTCGTCTAGTGAGGGGGATTCGCCGCTTAGTGTGGACTCGTATTGCACTTCTTCCTCTACGGGGGCTAGTTGGACCCAGCCCTTGTTGATGTAGATTCGTTGAACGGCGTTGAATTCCTCTATGAGGTGTTTTACGAGTTGGCTGAGGCGGCGGGGGTTCTTGTAGAATTGGTGTGTGTTGAAAATGTGGAGGACTGCTTGGGCTCGTTTACTGGTGTAGCCTCTGTTGGCTAGGAGCATTCTTTCAGCGTATATTTGTAGCCAGGTCTCATCGTCTAGGCCTCCATCTTGTATGGCTTGTAGTACGGTTTGGAGTAGTTCTCCTTGGCGTCGGGCTAGGTAGTCGGCGCTGTCCATTGCTGGTTTATCCTTGGTCAATTTCTATGGTCTCCGTTGGTAGTGTTTCTGTTGGGGGTGTGTCCATGGCTTGTTTCATTTTCTCTGTTGCTTGGTTGACTCGGTTTCGGGCTTCTTCTATGGTGATTACTTGGTCTAGGAGTTGGTCTTCGATGATTTTCTCCATCTCTTTGACGGTTTGGCTTACTACGCTTCTGAGGGCGCGTTCCATGAATACTAGTTTGAATCTTGTGTCGGCTAGTTTGTCTTCGAGGTCTTCGATGACTTTGGATTCTGCTAGTCCTCTTGCTAGGGTGGGGCTGCATGTGATGGTGATTTCTTCGTTGGTTTGGTTGATGTTTTCTTTGCCTGCTACTGTGATGCAGCGTAGGAGGGTTCCTTTGAATCTGAAGTTGATGGGGTATCGATTGTCGATGAGGTTGATTTTTTTGACATGCATGAAAGCGGTGCGCCAATGGTTTGGGCCTACTTCTATGATGGCTCTGCCCTCATCGTCTAGGGGTAGTACGTCTGTGTCTATGCCTCCCTCATCGATGACGCTTATGGCCATGTAGTCTGCGTATTCTCGGGCAAGCCAATAGACAAGGGACGCGCTGAGGCCATACGGGATAAGCATGTATAGATCCGGTAGGTACCTGATTCCTAGTAGTGGGAATACGCCTAGGG
>CAZZFH010000217.1:0-4666 GCA_964653295.1 uncultured Candidatus Bathyarchaeia archaeon
TTGATGTTCTCCACGGCTCAACGCGATGGGTACGAGTACCAGTGAGGCTATCAGGTATCGTAGCCCAACAAGCGTCAAGGGTTGAATGTCTGTCAACCCAAACTTGGTGAAGATATATGATGATGACCAGAGAAATGTAACCAGTATCGCCTCAAATAAAGCCCGAACCCTTGGCGAGGCAGAGTTACCCATAGAATATGTTTCCCACTGGTCTTTAAAACCGAGTCGGTGTCACGGTTAAAGCTTAAACTCTGTGAACCACATGAATGCCCATGAACGTCGAGGAAAGAATCAAGGAACTAGGAATCAAGCTACCCGAGGCACCGGGATACAAGGGAAACTACATCGGAGCAAAATGGGCTGGAAACATCGCATTCAGCTGTGGACAGGGACCATTCAAGACCACAAAGAACGGCATGGTGGGCAAGGACCTAACCATCGAGGAAGGGTATCAGAGCGCAAGAGAGGTTGGGCTTAATTGTCTGGCTCAGCTCAAGTCCCAGCTTGGCACCCTAAACAAGATCAAACAGGTACTGCAGGTTGTAGGCTTCATTAACAGCGAGTATGGATTCATGGATCAACCCAAGGTGCTCAACGGCATGACAGACCTATTGATCGAGGTATTCGGTGACTATGAGGGGCGTCCAGCAAGGGCTGCGTTGCCTGCGCATCATCCGGGCTGGATATGCGTCGAGGCTTGGATGGTAGTCGAGCTCCACGAGGATTAGACTTTCTCTAGTTTGTCGCTGGGTATCCACCCGTATTTCCATTCTTTATTTAAACACTCTATCCATTCGAGGGATTCTCCCAGATACTGGACTATTTCATCGGGCTCAACATTGTGTTCAATGCTGTTGTATGGTTGATTGAAGACTGCTTCACCGTTCTCCATATCTAGGTGGGTCTCTGGTATCCAAGCCTCCATGCCCCTAACATCTTGGCACCAATACCAGTCAGGCATCTCAGGATCCTCCCGTCCCACCTTGACTCTGTCTCCCTTCTCTGCGATCAATGCCTTTGGGAAGCTTGCTTTATGCTCTTTAATTACTCTGTAGAGTGGTCTATGCATACCTGAATTCTCTCGTTTGAATATTTATTTTAGATGAATCTGGATGACAACCGTTTTCCCCTCCCCTATCCAGTAATAAGCATGGGTAGACTTGATGGAAAAGTGGCTTTAATCACAGGAGGAGCCTCGGGGATCGGCGAGGCATCAGCCCGGTTGTTCAGTTCAGAGGGAGCCTCATTGGTTATAGCCGATATTCAGGACCAGCGTGGAGAGAAACTAGCAACGGAGATAGGCGCGGATTATATTCACATCGATGTCAGCAGCGAGGAAGACTTCAAGACTGGGATCGAGTATGTCGTAGAACATTATGGTCGATTAGACTGTATATTCAATAACGCTGGCATCGCCGGCGCAGTAGCTAGGCTAGATGACGAGACCATCGAGATGTTCGACAGAACTATAGCTGTTAATCTACGTGGCGTCTTTCTGGGCACGAAATACACTGCACGAGTAATGCGCAAACAAGGCTCAGGAAGCATCATCAACACCGCGAGCACAGCCGCCATACGCACAGGATATGGTAACCACATCTACAGCGCCTCAAAAGCGGGGGTACTCCAGTTCACAAAATCTGTAGCCATGGAACTGGGAGAATCAGGCATCAGAGTCAACTGTGTATTACCCGGTTTCATACCCACACCCATGATAGCCATGGCTCGTGGTGTACCCGTTGATGAGGCTGACTCCAAGCTTCCTGTCATTGAGGAGGCGTTCAAGGAGGCTCAACCCATAAGACGCTCTGGATCACCAGATGACATAGCAAAAGCCGTGCTGTGGCTGGCATCTGATGATAGTAGTTTTGTGAATGGTCACGCCTTGGTGGTTGATGGTGGTGTAACTGGGGGCAGGATGTGGAGCGATTATATGGTAGCTATCGAGGGTCTTGAGAAGAAGCTAGGGCTATAAACGGGTCTCAAGGTCTCCTAGTTCCATCTCGGCGTTCTTGATGAGTTCCTTGAGTTTTCGTTTTCTCCACTGTATCCGGGCGTTGATGAAGTTCATCGGGTTCTTGTAGTCACTGTACTGGGGGATGTTCTCGTCATCGAATTCCCTCTGGAAAAGGTTCCCATAATCTGGGAGTGGCTGGTCTTTCTCGACGGCTTCTTTGATCTGATTCCTACATTCTGTACATTGCTCGATGTGTTCCAATATGTTGAGTTCTGCATGGTTCTCAACGATAAACCCCAGATACTGTCCCTGTAGCTTCAATAGGTTGATCTTGTCGCACTTCGACATAGTGGTAAGCGCCATTTGGCTGGTTTTAATTGTTTAGTATGATGTAGGCTAGGGCTAATAACCTGATGTTCAACACTAGCATCAGTGGGGTATTGAAGGCGTACCTGTTCTCCAGTTTCTGATATACCTCATAGTCCCGGTAAACATGGATGAGTGCTGATGTTATGAGTATCATACCTTGCACCAGGATCAAACCGTATCCAGATACAACGAGTATCAACCCGACTATGACATCAATTACCACATAAGCCGTATTAACAGGATTAATCCAAAGCGAACCTTTCAAACGCATCACAGTATAGAGGGCAAGGCTCTCTCCTGCGATCAACAATCCTGCAGCCAACTGTATTATATCCATAGCGTTTCGTCCTCACAGCACCTAAAATCGGTTAACATAACTTTCTGATTCGTGACCCTGATTAGACCTTCATCGTGTCTAGCATCTTCAAGACAGAATAACTAGCACGTGTCAAGCCCATGCTACGCTTAAAGGAATCACTGCCAACACAATACATGTTCTCGATAGGCGTCACAACATCACCGAAACCAGCGTTTATACTCCAAGTCGCCTTCTCTGGCACAAGCTCCTGATAATGGATCATGTCCATATTCTTCTCCAGAGCGGGAATAGTGCTGAAAATTGTATGAAGCGCCTTCTCCTTGGTCTCCTCTGTGCTTAAGTCCTGTGGGACTACGAATGCGAAACCCACAAGATGTTTTCCTTCTGGGGCTAGAGACGGATCATAGTTACTGGTGGGAATCAGCCATGTATGGAATGTGTCCTCGTTTGTTGATATCCACATCTCGCTTCCCTCATCCCTGAAAATAGGCTCATTCAACCCAAGCCACACTGTAAGGCTTCTAACCTTCTCGATCCTGCCCAAATTATCGACATAAGCCTTGGGTAACTCAGTCTTCACAAGATGAGGTATCTCTGTGGCGAAACCCGAGTAGATCACCACATCAGCATCATAATCTGCCTTACTAGTGACAACTCCAGTAACTTTGTCTATTATCTCATGCCGTTGACGAGACTTCTTGGTCTTGACCTCAAGAAGCTCCTCCCCGAGGTTAATATCCACACTCTTGGGCAACGAGTAGAAGAGGGAATCAGTGATCTTCTGGACTCCACCCCTCGGATAATATTGATCCGTTGGCCTACCCCCGATCAGCATATTGTAGACCCTCCCAACATATGGGATGCTTATCCCGTTATCCTCCTTGGGCTTCTCGGTCTTGTATTTCTTCCTGTCTATGAACCGGCTCACTGGTGCATTCTCGGGACCTGTTCCTAGCATGAAATATGAAAGATAGTCAAGGAAAGCTACTGAGGTATGTGAGAGGCTCTTGGGTGTGACGTCTTTTATGCTTACCCTTGTCATATCTGCCCCGGTATTAATCATATAGGCTATATCGAAGATAGTCTTCATCAGTAAGGATCTGTCCTCTATGGGAAGCAGGTCAAAGGTCATCCAATCCTTGATGCTCCAAGGGAACCCTTTCAACTGCCCATTAATCCGAAGATAATAACGCCCAAAAGGCACAAAATAGGGTACAAAAGTAAAGTATCTGTCTATGAGCACCTTCAATGGACCACTATCAAGCCGGGTTATGATATGGGGACCAGTATCAACTGTATATCCTTGGTGCTTGTATGATCTACAAACCCCTCCAACATAGTCTTCTTTCTCCAAGACCAGGACCTTTTTTCCCTCTTTGGAGAGTGCTAGGGCTGATAGTAGTCCGCTTACCCCTGCGCCTACGACTACTACGTCGTAATGATTTGAAGTGCTCAATGATGTTCCTAGGTACAAGCATCTTTGATGAGATAAAAGTTATAGCTATTCTAATCTTGTCCAAAGAACAGAGAAAAACAATATAGACCAAAAATAAATAAAAAAAGGGGGAGAGCCTACCAGGCTCCGCCGCGACCGATCCACTCCTTGGTCTCAGGGTGAATCTTCACAAAGTTCTTCTTGATATATTCACGCATCTCATCAGCCAAGGCAACGGTCTTATCATAGCCCTGTTCCTTGATGAAATCCTCGATCTCCTGCTTGGTCTTCCTGCGTGGATTCCAGTTCTCCTCGTTTGCGACCCTGAAGAGAATACGGGTATGGTTTGCGGCAGCAAGATGTAGATTCTTCATCTCCACCTTGTCCAACGTATCATATCTGGTGTGTCCATATCCCCTGCCTGTTCTCACTGCTGTTGGGTCCGAGTTGCTTGCGCATGGCACGCTCTTGAGGAAGAATGGCCAATGGTCACTGTAGGGACTAACCCCCTGTTTGGTGGGTATCTCTGCGACCATCTCCTTCTCCCATTTCTATACCCATATGAGCTAATCCCCATTGTTCTACA
>CAZZFH010000218.1:0-2144 GCA_964653295.1 uncultured Candidatus Bathyarchaeia archaeon
AGCTTTTTAGCCTGCTTCATAATCTCGGCTGAAGTCTCGTCGCTGACCTTGCCGAACATCTCGATATCGACCCGGCGCTGCTCCTGCAGTTTGTCCTTCGTATCTTGGTCTAGCAGTATGCTTCCGCAGCCTCTGCAAGTCGCGGATAATACCTTGTAGATCTGTTTCGCGAATTCTACGTGTACTACTGGTACTGCTAGCTCTATATGACCGAAGTGACCTGGGCAGTTAATAGCGATGTTACCACAAGTGCGGCAACGTTGCCTGGGCTCTAGTGTTCCGAGCCGCTGATCCATCAAGCCACCTGCGATGGGTGCTCCGTCCTCGTCGTAGGTATCGCTTGTACCGATCTCTACTACGCTGAGGCGTCTGATCTCATCTGGTGGCAGTAAGCCGAATTTAATTGCGTCGATTACCTTGGTCATATTTAGACCTCCTTGGCCAGCACTAGGCTTGGCGATAGGCATAGGCTCTGCATCTCTTGCAGTAGCAACTTGAAGGCGTAGCTTACAGTGACTGGCTCGATATCGCTCTTGCCCTCACATGTTGGGCACGTGTATTTGCGTTGCCTGATATCATAGTATCCTTGTCGTCCACATTTCTCGCAAACATAGATAGTATAGGCGTCTGACTCCTCAAGGAGCCTATCCTTGAGCAGCATGGCTGCGCCGTGTCCTACGAGGCAGTCTCTCTCCATCTCTCCGAACCTGAGCCCTCCGCCGCGGGCACGTCCCTCTGTTGGCTGCCTTGTAAGCATCTGGACCTGTCCTCTGGCACGGGCGTGGATCTTGTCCACGACCATATGGTGGAGTTTCTGATAGAATGCTACACCAAGGAATATCTCGGTCTCGAACCGTTTTCCACTCATTCCATCGTACAGTATCTCTCGTCCACCGGGTTGGAGCCCAAAGTCGATTAAGTGCTGCTGGAGTGTCTTGGGCTCTTCGTTGGCGAATGGTGTGCCGTCCACGATCTCTCCCCTGATGGCTGCGGCTTTTCCGCCGATGGCCTCGATGAACTGTCCTACTGTCATCCTGCTTGGGTAGGCGTGGGGGTTCATGATGATGTCTGGGATTACGCCTGTTGTGCTGAAGGGCATGTCCTCTTGTGGGACCAGCATCCCGATGACGCCTTTCTGGCCGTGTCTTGATACGAATTTGTCTCCCAGCTCGGGGATCCTGTTGCTCCTGACCTTGATTTTTACCAGCTGGCTGCCTTCGATGTCTTTGGTGATGAAGACGCTGTCTACGACGCCGACCTCGTTTGGTCTGACGCCGACGCTTGTGTCTCTGAGCTGTGGTCCCCTGACTTCTAGGCCTCGGTATTCCTCCATGAAACGTGGGGGGCTGGTCTTTCCAATGAGTATGTCTCCGCCTTTTACCTCTGCTTCATTGGCGATGAGCCCATCAGACTCCAGTTGCCTGTAGGAGTCTGCGCCGTGGTATCCACGGATTCCTGCCTCTGGGATGGTTAGCCTGTCCTTGCTTCCGCCGAGGTATTGTTTGCACTCGGCTTTATAGATCCTGAAGAAGCTGCTGTTGCCCAGTCCTCGCTGGACTGCTGCCTTGTTGAATATGATTGCGTCCTCCATGTTGTAGCCTATGCTGCTGAGGATCGCTATGACGAAGTTTTGTCCTGCTGGACGCTCGTTATAACCGATTACATCCATTGGCTTCGTTGCGACCAGTGGCTTCTGCGGGTAATGCAGTAAGTGTCCTCTGGTGTCTGTCCTGTCCCTGTAGTTTAGTACATAGACGCCTGGTGCCTGTTTGGCCATGGCTGCTTGGTATGTGTTACGAGGGCTCTGGTTGTGTTCCGCGTATGGGATGATGGCTGATCCGACGCCGAGAATCGTGTAGGGGCATACCTCGACGTGGGTGTGCTCTGATGTCAGGGCGTCTTGGTCGATGGCGATGTAGGTGTTTTCTTCTTCGTCGCTGTCCATGTACTCGATGATTCCTTCCCTAACTAGGTCGCTCCAGGCCCATCTGTCTTGCCTGATGTTGCGTATGTATCGTTGTTTGAGTAGTGGTTTTCCGTCTTCCACGACTATGAGGGGTCTCCTGATTCTTCCCTCGTCGCAGTTGACGTAGATCTCGTTATAGTTTTTGTAGTATACGATGTTGGCTTCTCCGCTGATCTCA
>CAZZFH010000218.1:2154-4630 GCA_964653295.1 uncultured Candidatus Bathyarchaeia archaeon
GCCGCTGGACAGCACCACCTGTGCGTCGGGCCGGATGCGGCGCATCTCGCGGAAGGTGTTTGTGAGTATATCGGGTGATGTTGTGTAGCCTAGCAGGTATCCTTCTACGAATATCTTGGTTCCAGTATGCCTGAGCTGCTCATCCACATCCTTGCTCCGTGTTACACCCATGAACTCTAGGGTTCGCTTGATCTTTTCGCTATCTGTGCCGACGCTGACGCTGCTCATCAAGGCTAGATTCTTGACCAGTCCACAGTTGGCTCCCTCAGGTGTCTCGTTTGGACAAAGCCTACCCCAGTGGGTGCTGTGAAGGTCTCTGGCCTCGAAGTTGGGCTGTGACCTGCTCAGGGGACTTTGGAGCCTGCGTAGGTGAGAAAGAGTGCTTAAAGTGTTGGTACGGTCCAGGAGCTGGGTCATCCCGACCCTGCCCCTTCTCCAGTTTCCAGTCGCGAGGGCGTGCTGGATCCTGCTTGTGATGATTCCGGGCCTGACGGCTGCGCTGATGAGTACGCCTTTCCTGCGTGTGCTCATCCTGCGGAACTGGTACCTCATGTCCCTGTAGAGGCTCCAGAAGGCGGACCTGAATAGCTCTGCAAGGAGTGGTCCGGCTAGCTTGATCCTCTTGTTTCTGAGGTGGTCTTTATCGTCTTCCATGCGGAGCCCGAGTTTTAGCTCGATGATCCTGCTGGCCATCTCGCCTAGGAAGACTGCTTTATCGAATCGGTCATCTGGGTCCCTGCCGATGTGGGGGAGGAGGTTTCTGTCGAGGATGGTCTCGGCTCTTTTAAGCCTGAAGTCCTTGACTTGGCCGAAGGCTACCCTGTTTCCGATGAATAATACGGCGTCCTCTATTGTCTGTACTGTGGATGCCTCACGGAAGCTGGGCTCTAGTTCGTTGAGTATGTCTGGGTTGAGGCTTACCATCTCGGCTACTTCTCTGTCTGTCTCGACGCCGAGTGCCCTCATGAGTACTACCAGTGGTACTGGTACCGGTACGCCTGGGATGGTTACGCTCATCTCGCCCTTAGATTTAAGGCTCGCCTCAATGCGTGCCCTGAAACCGACTGTTGTGCTGAAGACCTTGCCCTTGTAGACTGGGCGTGCGCCCCTGTTATCTGTCTCAACCAGCACCCGGTTGGGGGCCAAGTCCTCTAAGCTGACTATGACTCGCTCGCTGCCGTTAACTATGAAGTACCCCCCGACTTCCTTGGGGTCTTCACCGAGCTTGACTAGCTCATCCTCTGTATGGCGGCTCAGTAAACAGAGGTTGGATTTTACCATTATCGGTATATCGCCTATGTTGACGCGTTCATATGTCTCGCGTCCCTCATCGTCCAACTCTATCTCAAGGTAGAGTGGGGCGCTGTAGGTTAGGTTTCTTATCCGGGCTTCCCTTGGGTAGACTTCACGTACTGTGCCGTCTACCTCGACTACTCGGGGGTCTCCTATCTCGATTGCGCCGAATTTGATATCGTATACATGGTTAGGCACCTCGATTGTGATGCCACCAATCTCGTCTATTATCTGTTGCAGCGTGTTCCTAGTGAAGTCGTTGTAGCTGTCTAGGTGCTGCTTGACGAGTCCCTCCTCGCTGAAGAAGGACTTCATCAGGTCCCAGTGGTCGTTTTCTGAGAGAAGCAATTTAATTCATCCTGTTTTGAATATTAATAATACTGCAAGCTGTTAGCGTTGTGAAGGGTATAATGGCGGGGTCTGATCCATTCATCTAACCAATATTCACCTATTTAGAATCCATACTAACCTTGCAGAGGCTATACAGTAGGCTATATTGTTACTAAAAAATGTTTCCCCTTTACGTTATTTCTAGTATCACCTAGGGAGTATGGTGTTCTTGGGATCAGATTAGTCTCATGGTTTAAGAATATTCCGAATGATTTTGATGCTAGAAAATACAAACTTTTATAGGGGAACCTTGTTATTCGATTAGAGCCCAATAACAAAGGAATGTGCAAAATATGGCGGATATGATTGAACGAGTACTTGAGCGCAGCGTAGGAAAAACAGTGCTCATTAAGCTAAGAGGCGGAAAGACACTCAGGGGCACCCTAGAGGGTTTTGACCAACACGTGAACCTATACATGAAGGATGCAGAGGAAGTTACTGACCCTATGAGTGTGGTCGAGATCGGTGATATCGTTCTCCGAGGCGACAACGTAATCATGGTTAGTCCGCCACCAGAGTAGAGTGACAAGTAATGCCAACTAAACACGCGATTCATCACGGAAAGACTATTCATATTAAATGTAGGCGCTGTGGACGCAGAGCTTACCATATTAGGAAGAAGAAGTGCGCAGCATGCGGCTATGGCTCAACCTCAAGGATCAGGAATCCCAGTGTTAACCAGAAGCCTCTCCAACGGAGCAGGCGTCTCCTATAGGGTTTTAGTGTATTTTATATCCGGTTTTCATTTTTCTTGGGTTAGTGGTTTCTGGGTTTCTAGGTAAGTTTTTAATGA
>CAZZFH010000219.1:0-4628 GCA_964653295.1 uncultured Candidatus Bathyarchaeia archaeon
CGTATTTTCCGCACATGGCGATCTTGACAACGTCGGTGGGTTTCTTGTAAGTTTTCACCATCTTGTTCCATTCGGTCCAGTCTGGTCGAGTCTTGTCCAGTCCAAGATACTCGCAGATGACATTTCCCATGCCTTGTTCCTCTAGCTCCAAGGGGCGCTCGTATAGGGTAGGGACATTGATGCTGCTGAAGACTGCCCCGGTCTCCACGCTGCAGGTATTGGCGATCTTGGTCCGGTGCTCCGAGTCGAGTCTTCCGAACTCGGTTCTTGCGGCGATGATATCTGGTTGGAGCCCTATGGCTCTTAGCTCTTTTACGCTATGCTGGGTGGGTTTCGTCTTGGGTTCCCCTACAGCGTTTAGGACTGGTACGAGGGTGAGGTGTACAAATAATGTGTCTCCTCTTTTTTCCTCGTTCTTCATCTGTCTTATTGCTTCGAGGAAGGGTAGTCCTTCTATGTCGCCTACGGTTCCCCCTATCTCAACAAGAACTATGTCTGCTTTGCTGGTCTCTGCTACTTGTCTGATTCTTTTCTTGATCTCGTCGGTTACGTGGGGGATTATCTGGACGCATCGTCCAAGGTATCCTCCCTTGCGTTCCTTTTTTACTACTTCTTGGTATACTTGTCCGCTTGTTACGTTGTTGAGTCGTGTGAATGGTCCCTTGAGGAATCGTTCATAGGTTCCTAGGTCCATGTCTGCCTCGTAGCCGTCGTCGAGTACGAATACTTCTCCGTGGATGTAGGGGTTCATGGTGCCTGCGTCCACGTTTAGGTATGGGTCGCATTTGATGGCTGATACTTTGTATCCTCGGACCTCCAGCATTTTACCGATGCTGCAGGTGACTAGGCCCTTTCCGAGTCCGCTTAGGACTCCGCCTGTTATGAAAATATATTTAGTCAAGTCCTTTGACCTGCCGATAATATCGGTGTTCACTCAATGGAGGTGTATAAATGATTCGGAGTAGACAAAGTCTCGATGTTTTCGTTTTTTTGGATGGTTTTTATCGTTTTTTTAGATAGGTTTTCGTATGATTGGTATTTTTTTGAAGATTGTGTTATTTCTACTTTTTGGAATTTGCGGGAAAACAGTAAATTTGATGCAGATGATATGCGCACGAGAATAACCAAGGTGCTTTTTGTCATGATTTGTCGGTTACCATGTACGTTTTTGTACTTATTTGGATCGGATCTGGGTTGTTCTGGGGTTTTTTTTTTAGAAAGGAATGGTTTTGGGGTTTTTCCGCGTTCCCCCCCCCCCCCTATTTGGAGTAATTGAGTTCTGGGATGTTTGCGTCTGTGGTTATGTTGAGGTGTAGCTCTTTGAGGGGTTTCTCACATCCCGGGTCCATGAGGTGGGTGCTATGCATCTCACAGTTTTCGAGTAAGGGTAATGCTTTAATGCATTCAGCTGCGTTTGGGTTGAATACTGCGCTGACAGCGAGGGCGTCCAGTACTTCTTTTACGTCCAGTGTTGGCTCAGGGTTGCTCATTTGTTTTTTCAGGTTCATTATGCCCTCGATTATGATTGGGCTCAGTACGTCTATCTCGTCTGGGATGCCTGCTAGGGTTTTTACCGCGTTTAATAGGGCGGCTGATTCGCTTTGGAGTGTGCTGCTTAGCTTGCCTGTTATCATGATGGTTTTGTTGTTTTTCAATATCTCTATGGCTGCTCCAGTGTAGAGCCCATTGTTGCCTTTTGTGGGGTCTTTCATCGAGTCTTTCATGGCTTGGTTGGCTGCTACAGCTACTTTTCGATCCTCGGGTTTGACTCCTACCCTTCTCATTATTTTCTCCATTCTTTCAAGGGTGTCATAGGTGGTGTTTCCCTCGACGAATTCCCTTCTATACTTGTAGTAGCGACGGACTATCTCATGTTTGCTGGCTTCTCTTACTGCTTTATCATTGATGATTCCCTGGTTGGCCATGTTAACCCCCATGTCTGTGGGTGATTTTATCTCGGTCATAGGGTCTCCGGGGGGAACCATTTTCTCGATGATTCGTTTCATTATGGCGAAGTTTTCTACATCCCTGTTGTAGTTAGTGGCGTCAACGCCATGGGCTTCCTTATGCCATGGATCGAGACAGTTGAAGTCACCTAGGTCTGCTGTGGCTGCCTCGTAGGCTATGTTTACTGGGTGCTCTAATGGTAGGTCCCATATGGGGAAGGTCTCGAATTTGGCGAAGCCACTCATCACTCCCTTCTGGCGGTCATGGTAGAGCTGGCTCATTGCGAAGCTCATCTTGCCGCTGCCTGGACCAGGGGCGGTGACAACCACTATCTTCTTTGATGTGGGCACATGTTCTGATTTCCCATAACCTTCCTCGCTAACGACATTCTCTATATCATCGAGGTAGTCGTCTATCTCGTACCCGTAGAATACGTTTATGCCCCTGTTTTCCAGTCGCTGCTTGAATCTGGCTGCTGCTTTTTCTTCATCGTAGCGATTTATTACTACGGCGGATACATCGAGTCCTAGTTGCCGTAGGTCGTTGATGTCTTTTAGTATCTGGTCCTCATATGTTAACCCAAAGTCTCTCCGTATTTTTCTGCCCTCAATGTCTTTGGCGCTTATGCAGTGGATTATCTCTAGGTTGTCTCCGAGTTTGCGGAGCATCTGTATCTTGGTGTCTAGCTTGAATCCGGGTAGTACTCTTGCGGCGTGGTGGTCGTATCGTAGTTTTCCCCCGAATTCTAGGTATAGTTTGTCGTAGTGGCTGACACGCTCAAGTATTCGTTTGATTTGTGCTTCTAGGTATTTCTCTGTGTCAAACCCAATTTGTTGATTCATAGTGTTTCCTCTTAAGCCATAAGTCCTTCAGGATTGAGCCTTATAATGAACGGAAAGGGGATTATGTTGTGTATAAAATCTTCCTTCACTTCAAATGATGCTGATTCCAGTCATTTCAAGTGGCTTCTCTATTCCCATGAGCTTCAATATGGTTGGAGCGATGTTGCTGAGACCTAGTTCCTCTTTTAGCGTGATGTCTCTAAGCTCTGGCTCACTGAATATCAAGATGATTGGAACAGGGTTCAATCCATGACTCGGGTTAGGGGAGCCATCGGGGTAGAACATAGTCTCGATGTTACCATGGTCACCAGTCACAATGACCGTGTATCCTGAAAATAATCCGGCGTTGACAACATCTCCAAGGCATTCATCTACTACAGTGGCTGCCTTGATGCCTGCTTTAAGTTTTGCACTATGTCCAACTAGGTCGCAGTTTGCATAGTTTACCAAGATGAAATCATAGTGTTGCCTGTTTATCTCGGGTATGAGGCGTTGATTGATCTCGTATGCGCTCATCTCTGGTTTATCCTCATAGCTTGGGACCTTGGGGCTAGGTACCAGTATCCTGTCCTCACCGGGATAGGGGGTCTCTATTTGGCTGTTGAAGAAGAATGTTACATGTGCGTATTTCTCTGTCTCGGCTATCCGTAGCTGATTGAGCCCGTTTTCAGATAATATGGTTCCCAAGTTTTTGCTAACCTTTCTCTGGGGGAATACCACGGGCAATTCGAGTTCTTGGTCATAGGCGCTCATACAGACGAAGTGTATTCTTGGTGTTTTTCTGCGTTCAAAGTGCGAAAAATCTGGTTGAGTTAATGCATAGGTGATCTGTCTCGCCCTATCGCTGCGGAAGTTCCAGAATATGAATGCATCACCATCATCGACGGTGGCTATGGGTGATCCATCGTTCTCTGTCAGGACCACTGGCTCGATATAGTAGTCAGTTAGGTCAGGGTTGTCTTTGTATTGGTGCTCTAATGCCTCAAAGGGGTTTGATTCATTGATGCCTACTCCGCGTGTTAGTAATTCGTATGCTTTCTGTGTTCTCTCCCAGTTGGTATCCCGATCCATGGCATAGTATCGCCCAACCAGCGAAGCATATCGACCAACGCCTTTCGCGTTCATTACGTGCTGGGTCTCGTAGAGAAACTCCAATGCGCTCCGCTCAGGCACATCCCTCCCATCCAAGAAACAGTGAACAAAGACCCGCTCAAATCCATTTCTCTTTGCAATCTCAAGCAATGCGTGCAGGTGGTGAATCGTGCCGTGAATCCCTTGATCACTGAATAATCCAGCTAGGTGAAGCTTGCCACCTGTCCTTCTCAAGTAATCAATGGTGTCCATGAATGGCTGCTTCTCGTAGAAACTCCCATCCTTGATGGCTCGGTTTATCTCTTCCAGTGGTTGCCAGACTATCCTTCCCGCGCCCATTGTAAGGTGTCCGGGCTCGCTGCCTCCTTGGGTGCCCTCTGGGAGTCCAACAGCGTTTCCAGTACACTTCAACGTGGTCCATGGATACTCCTGCATGTATCTGTCATTATTTGGAGTCTCTGCAAGGTAGGCTGCGTTTCCCTCGGTTTCTGTGGTGTAGCCCCAGCCGTCCCTCACAACGAGAATTATTCTCCTAGCCATATAGAATTGAATCCGTATTATCGGCGCTTAACGTTGTTGGTCAGCGGCGCAGTATGTTGAGCAATATGGATAGTAGTGATATGAATATGAGCAGTGGGCTTGTGGCGAATGTGAAGCCATTGCTGCGGTAGACCCAGAGTATCCACCATGGAATTCGTTCTATGTCCGGGATAATCCTTGAGATATAGGGTAGGGCAACGAAGATCA
>CAZZFH010000220.1:0-342 GCA_964653295.1 uncultured Candidatus Bathyarchaeia archaeon
CTTTGCCAAGCCGCAAACTGGGCCAAGGATAGCTCGTTTTTATTTCAATGCTGTTTCTTGATTGAGGCTTAGTTTGGTAGCCTAATCCAGTCAATTAGTCCTTTGTAACCTCTTTCAACTGGTACAATGGGTTTAATAGGGAAACTATCACCTCGTGATGTTAATTCAAGCACTTAACACAATTCTGTAATCCTATAAAGCCAAGATATAGAAAAAAGACGTAATATTAACTCAATCAAGCAATACATACATCTCAAAGATCCATAGTACTCATACTATGCCATTTTTTGTATAGAAGCCATAAACTTACACGAGATCAAGAGGGGTTGATTATATTCAACA
>CAZZFH010000220.1:352-4621 GCA_964653295.1 uncultured Candidatus Bathyarchaeia archaeon
TTCTGATGCTCCGAGGTTTTATATGTTTGTCAGAATAGTTAGTGTGAAAAGCGGAGCGTGGCTGTGGTAAGCTGTCGTCCCTCGTTGCCGTTGGGGAATCCCGCTCCGGTAGCCCAATACTTCTTCGGGAGTCCTTACTGTTCCTTAGGAGCCTAGCGCCCACTAGCCAGCCCAAGTTTAGGTGCCTTTGAACAAATTTAAAAAACTATTCTTACATTTGGTGAGAATAACTCAATTTCTGGGAAAAATATGTAAAATATATAGAAAAAAACCGTATTTTATGGAACAATAATCCATATTTTAACGGACACTTGACTCTAAAAACGTTAACGCTTTTTTCTCTGTTGATAATTGAGCACGAATGCCCACTGGAATTGTGGCAAAAGGATTTGTATGTCCAAAATCAAACTGAGTGACCACAGGTATGTCTCTATCTATCACATCAACCAGTAACGACTCTATGCTCTGGTCTCCCTTCAATCCAAGCATGCTAGGATTACGTCCAAACACAAGCCCAGATATCTCGTCCAATGCTCCTAGTTGTTGAAGATGCCTCAGCTGTCTTGAGATATTATTGGGTCCAATGTCTTCTTCATCGCACTCAAGCATTAGAATGTGATCTGATAGGTTTGGCCAATACCTTGTACCAGCTAGACACAAGAGGGTTCCTAGGTGTCCGGCAATTAGTCTGCCTTGGGTTTCTCCCTCGTTGACAATATTCCATCCCAGGTTTTCAACCTCCTTCACTGGGTTCTCAGGGTGCTGCCAAAAAAAAGGATCATCAATGAACGTGGGAGATGCTTCAATTCTATATGGGGATGTTCCCTTCATGACTACATGTTTGAAGACCTCAATTTCCCAATCCATCAGGAAATTATGTGTGAACGTGATGAAGGCTAGTCCCTGGAAGTTGATCAAGCCAGAATTCTGGTATATTACCGTGTTGAGGATGGTGATATCACTAAAGCCTGTGAATACCTTGGGATTCTCTCTAAACACCGTGTAGTCTAAGTGATCAAGAATATCGTTGCTGTTGAATCCACCCCAGCAGCACATGATCCCATCAACAGATTCATCTGTGAATGCTTCCATCAAGCTCTCAGCGCGCTCATGGGGCTTACCTGCTGTCCCCTTGTATTTTCTGTATACATCTGGGTCTATCTCGACCTTGAATCCTAGCTTCTCTAGGTTATCTATACCAGTCTTGACCGCTGATTCAGCAAGTGAAGCCATACTGCTGGCTGGAGCAACAATTCTGATCTTATCCCCTTTCTTCAGGCGCTTTGGCTTGACGAGTTCCATATATTAGAATAAATGACTACTCTGTTAAATTATTCGAGAAGTCGTGTTACCTTCCTAGCTGAGGTGAGGTATCCTGAGTGACCTATCATCTGAGTCTTGGGGCGCGTCTTGTTGGGGGCTACTGTGATCTCCCTGAGCATGAGTTCTACTGTCTCGATCTCGATGAACGGATGTCTCCCGAGTTCCTCTGTAACCTTCATAACCTGCTCTATCGTGGGGCTGAAGGACATAAATACCCCGCTACCGGCTAGGGCTTTCCATGCATGCTTGATGACCAGCCATGGTGTAGCCATGTCTAGTATAACCGCATCAATATCCTCGTGAGGTATGCCCTCTGTGATATCCAGTATATCCAAGTCCACGTAGGGCATGAGTCCTGATCGCTCAATGTTTTTGGCTGCCGTCTTCTGGTGTCTCTCACTGATATCGTAGCTGTATATCTTGCCCTCTGGTCTTACGACGTTGGCCAGTGCCATGGTTAGTGCTCCGCTTCCTGTTCCTGCTTCTACTACTGTGCTTTCTGGTCCTATGCCGAGTTGGAATAGTATGTAGCTGATGTCTTTGGGGTAGAGTACCTGTGTCCTGCGGTCTGTTTTCAGTACCCTGTCCCTGATCAATGGTTTGAGTATATAGAAGCTGACCCCGAGGCTACTGGTGACCACGATGCCGTATGGTTGGTCTATGAGGTCTCCTAGCTCGATGAATCCCTTGTGGGTGTGGAATTGTTTGTCTTGCTCTACTTTGACCTTGTATGTTCTTCGGGCGTCCAGTACGAGGTATATCTCGTCTCCTTCTTTGATCAGGGTCATATCGGGGTTCAATAGTAGCTCTGGAATAAAATCTCTCCCCTAGGAAGCACATCTTATAGCTTGGGGCACCATTTTCTGGGCTATGAAGGAATTAATAAAATATAACGAGTTCAGACACAAGATGAATGAACGGATCACTGAGTGTGGTCATCTTGGTTTGAAACGATTCTGGGCGCTGGATGGCAGGGCTTATGAGCCCGGTGCCTTGGATGAGAAATCCTTGGAGTTTATGGGTTTGACCACCAGCATGGTCTTGAAGTGTGATGACTGTGTCACATATCACTTGATCCGGTTGATACAATTGGGTGCATCGAACGAGGAGCTCTATGAGGCATTGAACGTGAGCCTCATCGTGGGTGGTAGTATTACAATTCCCCATATCAGGAGAGCCTTTGAGACCATTGATTCATGCCGAGAGATGCAGAAGACCGATCCTGAGCTCAAGGCTCTCCTCTAGCTTCCTTCACTCAGTTATCTTATTTATCGCCGGGAAGGGATCAATGGTATGGCTGCGAATCCTATCTTATTGTTTGGTGTAATCTCTGGGGTTATCGCTGCTATCATTGTATATATGCAAAGTAGATTGATCAAGAATACAATCTTTGCATTTGTTTTGGTGTTTCTTGCCTTAGGGACGCCTCTTCACTTTCCCATAATAGGTGCATATTTGGGGTCAAGGGTTAATCAGCTGATTTATCGGCGTTGGTCTCACAATTGGGGCGCTTTCCTTGTATCATTAATAGGTGCTCTACCTCTATTCGCTGTTTGGCAGGCATCAGTTAAGCTACTTCTCGCGCTGGCTGTCTCTGGTGTTGATGATGCAGGAGGGGCAATCGTGCTGGGGATCGGTATAGCCGTTATTCTTGTTGTGTTGATGATCATTGGGATTGTGTTTTACGTGCTCTCATCCTTTTACTCATCGTATCAGAGGCGTGAAAAAACAGAACCTGAGACCATAGATTAGCTGTTACATCAACTATTCGGTGATTAAACACATTTGAACCTTTACTTTTATTTAACATATATATATAACAGTCAAATTAAACTGAATATAGTATGGAGCGAATCGAGACCTATCTAAGACAACATGATACAAAACTCGTGTTTTTAGTAGCCTTGTTCTTCAGGCTCATGGTCTACTGGTTGATTCCAATTGACTGGAATAGCGACAGCTATCATCACTGGCTAATCAGCTACTTAACGCTACATATTGGGCTCTCTGAGGGGCGGCTCTGGGATCTACTGGGTTGTGATTATTATTGGGGAATGTACTATTAAAAATATCGCTTTACTACTACTTTGAGTTTGTTTTTTCACTCTTTTTTTCTTAATTGCGCGGGTTTTTTCAGATTTTAGGGGCGAGGGATTCTTCACTTTCAGCAAACCCCCGCCTTCAGCATGATGCGTCTACTTTAAAGAGACTTCAGGGACCGAGTACTCATGGTTCCCAATGAGACAACCTATCTCTGTGATGGGTGTAGAAAGGTCATCGCGACGCTTAGAATGAGCGGATCTATGAACATGTACCAGCTCGCATGTGAGACTGGGATGATTATCACACTCCCAGAGTGCATCCATACTCTGAAGAAGCATGGGCTTGTAGGTGAGAAGCTGATAGGCGGCAGGCGCGTTATTGAGCTCTATTCCATGAGTCATGAGCCCAGGGCAGAGGTTGAGTATGAGGCTCCGATAAGAGTAATGTGAGGCATAAACCCGGTTCGTCTCCACAACTGAATGCTCTGATTCATCCAGATTTCTATGTGCTCCAAGTTCCTGATGGAAACTTGATGAAAGATGTGTAAAGCTGTTCGGAGCTGCGCTCGATACTATTTGGTCATTTGTTTTCTTCTGAAGGGGTCCTTGGCTTTCAGCCTCTCACTCATCTCTTCAAGTTCATTCCTGGATTTTTGGTTCAATACAAATATTCTTGATTCAGCCCTTTCTTTTGCCTGCCATGGTTGTATCGCAATTATTTTTCTCTGTACATGACTTATACCATGCCAACAGAGTTCGACCTGCACCTTTCAGAAGTAGAAAAAAACGCCTCAGACTACATATGGAATAAAGGATTATACGACTCAATCGATTTCTGGAACGAACACATCGGAACCGGAAAAGGCACAACACTAGAAAAGCAGCAAAGATTCATAGAATTACT
>CAZZFH010000221.1:0-4619 GCA_964653295.1 uncultured Candidatus Bathyarchaeia archaeon
ATGCCTCGAATTCCGGTGCTTTTTCCCCGATAAGGGGTAATGTGTATGTTTTTTCTTCTTCCATAAAATTCACTTTTTAGGCTAGGTTAAATTCCGTAATGACCCTTGATAAAGGTTTTCGAGTTTTCAGGTAGGTGTTTTATCTGATATATCATTATGATGAGTGATGTTCGGATGGGTGCACAAAAGGCGCAGCTGTTGAAATGGATCGATGAGGATCGAGAGAAGCTAATCGGGTTCTTGAGTGGTTTTATTCAGGCAAAAAGTCCTAATCCACCGGGGGATACCAGAGAAGCCGCCTCACATATTACGAGATTCTTGGATCAGAACAAGCTCCCATATAGGATAATTGCGCCAAGGGAGGAGATGGTAAACATTGTTGGCTCCTTTGATGGTGGGGCTGAGGGTAAGCATCTCGTATTGAATGGTCATATTGATGTGTATCCTGTGGGGGACGCTGGGGAATGGCTGCATGATCCATGGGGAGGAGAAATTGCAGATGGCAAGGTCTTTGGCAGGGGCTCCAATGATATGAAGGCGGGGACAACAGCCAGCATATTCACCTATTATTATCTGTATAAACTCAAGGAATATCTCAAGGGACGGCTGACCCTTACATGCGTTTCTGATGAGGAGACCTTTGGGCCGTGGGGGGCAAGATATCTGATGAAACATCACCCAGAGGTACTGGGAGATACTTTGCTTAATGGAGAGCCTTGTGCACATCAGATACGATTTGGGGAGAAGGGGATACTGTGGCTAAAATTAACTGTGAAGACGGGGGGTGCCCATGGGGCGTATGAGCATGCGAGCCCAAGCGCCACAAAGATAGCCGCCAAATTAATGCTAGAACTAGATGAGAGGATAAGAACAATAGATTACTCTTCTCCAGCCAATGTACGAGCAGCGTTGGAGGAGGCACGAGATATAATTGAGGAAGGCTATGGAGCAGGGGCTTTCGAGACGCTTCAAAGGACCACGATTAACTTTGGGACTATCCATGGGGGGTTGAAGGTGAATATGATCCCCGGCACCGTTGAGATTGAGGCGGATATCAGGCTGCCTGTTGGTCAGTCCAGAGAAGAGGTCTTGACTGTAGTCAATGATGTGGTAGCCAAGTATCCAAATGTTGGCTATGAAGAGCTTAACTACACTGCTCCGAGTCACTGTGATCCTAATGGGGAGATGGTGAACATACTCCAGAAAAACGTAGAACTCATAGAAGGACATATCCCCAAGACCCTCATAGCCATGGGTGGCACAGATGCACGGCTATGGCGTTATGAGGGCATCCCAGCATATGTTTATGGCCCATATGCGAAGGGCATGGGCTCAACAGATGACTATGTGGAGGTTGATGAGTTCATTGACATCGTTAAGGTCCATGTACTCTCTGCCTATGATTACCTAACCCAATAGGGCTATTCTTTCAGATTGGCTTCGAAGTATGTGTTGGCTTGGTTTCTGATTTTTTGTTTCATCTTTGGGCTGTACTCTACGTTTAGCCTCTCAACTAGGTCCGGGCTAGGCGTTTTTCCTTGGACCAGCAGCTTGGCGGCTTCTTGGACGGCGTCGATGAAGTCTTGCATGTGTTTTGCGTCTTCTGGGTCTGTTAGTGTCTGGGCTGCTGGTAGGGTGATGTGTAGGCTCTGGGGGAATAGGGCTTTGGCGATGTTGAATGCTTGGTGGTCGGGGAAGCCTGCGGTGGCTATTAAGACGGTTTTTGGGGGTTTTCGCTGATGTCTCGCTGGGTGGCTTGTGGTCTCACCGTCTTCGACTTGCCATGGTAGGGCTGTGGGTAGTAGGCGTTCTGTCATTTGTTGTAGGTAGTGTGTTATGTTGCCGTTGTAGATGGGTGTGGCGAGTATGATTATGTCTGAGGCTCCGAATTCGGGGATTATCCAGTCCATGTCGTCTCGGTGGATGCAGGTTCCGGGGGTCTTGGTCCAGCAGTTGAAGCATCCCATGCAGCCGTTGATGTTGAGGTCTGTGATGTAGTGTTTTTTGGTGGTGGCTCCTGCTTGTTCCGCTGCTTTGAGGAAGTGGTTTAGTATTATGTCTGTGGTGCCTTGGTTTTTTCTTGGGCTTGCGTTGAAGGCGAGTATTTTCATGATTCTTATTGATTAAATTATAGATAAATGGTTTATTCAAGTGGCTTCTTGCGAATGTAAGATACTTTGTGGATATATGCCGAAAGACGTTATGTGGGTAATATTATGGTTCATGTGTCCAGACATAGAAGGTGATAGCTGCAGCCATGCTGATTATAAACATAATCAAACCAAAGCCCTCAAAACCCATGTTATCGATGGCTATGCCGCCTACGGTTGTGCTCAACATAGCCCCCATGCTCATAGCGGCTGAGTTTAGGCTCATCATGGTTCCCCTGCTATCTGGGACTTGTTCGAGGGCGAGGGTCGCCATGGTGGTCATGGTGGTTCCCGCCATTGCGGTGCCTATGGCTGATGCTAGTATCGCTACGGAGACGGGTAGAGGATAGGTGAAGTAGAGGAGCAGGCTTATGCCGCCTATGATGGTGCTGAGCCATGTAGTCGTCTTTATGCCTATTCTGTTGGCTAGGGTTCCGCTTGCTACTTGACCTAGGGCGATGGCTATGAAGGTGATGGACATGGCTAGGCTGGCGGTCTCGATATTGAGGCCGAGGTTGTTTCGGGTATATGATCCGTTGAATACCATGAGACCGTTGAAGAATGCTAGGCTGAGGGCTGCGCCTATAATGCATGCAACGGCGCTGCGGTTAACCAATATTTTTCTGAATCCTGCTGTGAGATCGATTTTTTCCTTACTGATTGGCTGCTCAGGAACCTTGGCTGCGACAAGGGAAAACGTCAAGAGAATGAGGGGTAATCCGAACCCCATATAACCGATTCTCCAACCGTAGAGGGTTGCGAGGAAGCCTATGATGGGAGTGGCTATTATGCTTGTAATGCTTCGTCCTGAGTATATTCTACCAAGGGCTGTTGTTCGTTGATGTTGAGGGTAGAGGGTCAATAGTATGCTCACTATGGGGAGGACCAAGCTGCTTCCAACCCCATAGAGGATAAAAGCTATGAGCATATGGGTGAAGCTCTGGCTGAGAGCGGCTGTAGTGACACCTGCTAGTAATGTAGCTATTCCTGCTAGTAGTAGCTTCTTTGGGGGGTATCTGACGGTGATTAGCCCCATTATTAGACTGCCTATGATGGCTAGGATGCTGAACGCTGTGTTTAGTTGGCCTAGTTGGGTGATGGGTGCGTCGAGTGTGGTGCTTATTTCTGGCATTAGTAGGCTTAGGGCGACTAGTTGGGGTCCTGTGGATGCTGTGGAGAGGGCTAGTGCTATTGTTATGGTTCTGGTGTCGGTTTGAGCCATGATGTATTTGTGATGTTCTCGGTTTTAAGGGTGGGCTTGGCGTTTTTGTATACAAAATCCTTATATGTAATAATTTTATTACATGTAATAATAGGCGAAGAAGTGTGGATTACGGAGACCTCATCGAGAAACTGAGCGCACTGGGACACGAGTACAGGCTAAAGATACTGACCTCGTTGACAGATGGCGAGAAATACCTCAGTGAGATAGCGAAAGAGGTTGGAATCAGCAGGGCGTTGGCCAAGGTGCACCTGAATAAACTTGAGAAGGCAGACCTCGTGGAAACCAGGAGTGAGCTCATGGAGGATGAGGCAAGGGCGCTCAGGTATTACAAGTTGAAGGATTTTCACATCGAGATATCGCCTAGTGAATTGAGAAGGAGGAAACAGAAAGATGGATTATAGAGGCACTGCCATAGCAGGGGTCTGGATTGGAGCTGCTGGGATAATCGCGGGATTGAGCTATTTTGGTGAGTACGCCGATGCGGCTATTCCTATGATTATCGTGGCGTTTATTCTCACGAATATTATTATTCGGCAGAATCCGAGTGAGGCGCTTGAAGAGGGTTTGAAGAAGGATCTTGCGGGCGTCGTTGACCGGGTCTCGGACCTTGAGGGCAAAGTGGATAAGATCGTAAAGTTGTTGGAAGAGTAGCTGAAACTGGTGAATTATGGTCCGGGGAGCTGTTTTGTTCCTCTGGATTTATGATATTGTCGTGTTTTTAGTAGGGGGGTTTATATTGCGGTTTAGTGTTGGATGTGTGAATTACTTTCAGCAGAGGTGAAATATTTGGAAGGTACAGTTAAGAGATGGCTTGACCGTGGTTACGGCTTTATCGGTGTTGATGGAAATGACGATGATGTTTTTGTCCATAACAGTGGCTTGATCGGGGCTTTTGAGCTTCGTGAGGGTCAGAAGGTAGAGTTCGAGATGGAAGATTCCCCAAAGGGTCCACGAGCGGTCAATGTTAAAGTAGTAGAGTAAGTTGGGCTTTTGCCCCGGGTTTTTAACCTGTTATTTTTTTTAAATAGTCATATTATTGGTTTTTATGTGTTTTATTTGGTACTGATTGGGCGGTGTTTTTGCATAGATCAGGATGATAAATAAGCTGTTTTAAGAGTGCTTTAATGAAAAGAAGGTTGGTTTCAAGTGTTTTCGCTCTACCCCCCCCCCCCCCCTCTAGTGTTTTTTGGATCTTGTGAGTAGGATGGTGGTGGTTATTGTGGTGAGGGTTAGCCATATGGGGT
>CAZZFH010000222.1:0-4605 GCA_964653295.1 uncultured Candidatus Bathyarchaeia archaeon
TTGATCCCATCTAGTACCTGTTCTGCCCATTTTCTTCCACCCTGCCTGAGGTCTCCAATCAGGAAAATCGGGGCTTTGAAGTATTCACTGATTACATTGATCTCTTCAACCAGCTTCTCCGCCGATTTATGGGCGGGACCATTCCGGTTGAAGAAGTTATTGAAGGCGTAACAGCTTCCACCACATGTTATACAGTTGTATGCACAGCCCTTGCAGGTTAATACCGCTGTGAACGGGTAATTCATGAAGCTCTCATAGGGCAAGGTACTCTCCAAGTCACGGTGTCTGAGAACAAGCTTGATGACCTCACCGTAATCAACCCAGAGATCATCCATCTCAGTAGGCACAAAAGTCATGGGATTAACCCGTTTACGCCCATCTTTTGTCCTCCAAGTAAGATTCTCGACGGTCTCAGGCTCTTTCCCAGCAGAGATATGGTTCATCAAATCCAGAAGAGGCTTCTCTGTAGTATCCCCCCTCAAAATATAGTCTATCTGGGGGAAGTGCTCGATGATCTCCTCATGGAAATATGTCGCGGATAAACCGCCTAATAGAATAGGGGCATCTGGGTGGTGCTTCTTCACTATCTCTGCGATATCAAGGCTTCCTGCTGCGTTGGCTAACCAGTGGAGATCAAACCCATATACCTTGGCGTCGAGTCTCTGGAGGAACCTCTCTACATCAAACTTGGGGTCCTTCAGCATCTTAACAGCCAAGTTGATTATTCTAGCCTTGTACCCATTCTGTTCCAGATAACCTACCATGCTGACAAAGCCAAGGGGATACATCTCAAAGACAGGCGTCGATGGAACAACGTCACTGATGGGACCATACATTGCTGGGCGCTCCCTGAAATCATAGACACTGGGTGCATGCAGTAAAACCAGATCGACGCCGGGCATAGAATCCCTACCTACTTGATATTATTTTAATCCTCTTAGACCAAGGTTTTAGAAAACTATGATTGTGGTGATTTTCTCATCTTTGTAATTGAATAGAGTACCCCGATGCACATTATCAGTGTGCCTAACCAGATGAGATTCATCAACGGAAAATAGATAACACTCAAGACAAACTCGTTAGGGATAAAGTCTATTCCTTGGAGTTGATGGACCATTGCTCGATACACAGTCTGTGACTGGTGTAATACGAGATATACATCGTATCCAGGTGCACGAATAACCGTTGGCCGAGACACTATTCCATGAGCTGCGTAGAGCATTATGTAAACGTCTTTGGTATAGCTTGCACCGTTCCTTGTGACAGTTACAGGTATTTTTAAACCGGTGAATTCTGGGGTTAGCTCTTGACTCATAACATCGTTTGCGATAAGCCCTGTAGCCTCGATGGCTGTAAACTCGCCGAATTCAAGTTCCATATCCCCAAGGTCTAGTGAGCCACGGGGGGTTCCCATTAACTCTCCATAATTGGCCTCGTTTGTTGAGCTTAGGAGTATTCCCAGTACGATTATTACTATGCCGAGGTGGAGTAGGCTTCTGCTTATCTGGGTTGTCCTTTTCTTCATTAGACTGTTTATGAGGTTGTATGCAACTGAAACCCCTGCTATTGCTGTGAGGGGTAGACCTAGGTTCGCCATCATGTTGCTAGTTGGGAATTCCATTACTATACCAATGAACCCCAATACTACTGCTCCAAGCAACGCTGCAGAATATTTCCTCATGTCCAGATACTCGTGCAGGTGGCATCCAATTAAGCCAGCCAAGAACATCAATACAAAAGGATAGGTCCATTTGTTGAAGAATGTGGCATCGATGCTTACGTCTCCCCCGGTTATCCCGCTGTTGATTATTGGGAATACGATGCCCCAGAGGCTGACTACTGCGATCATAGTAATGGCGATGAAAGCCATTGACAAAGCGGTGTTATACACGTTGTCGGTTTTTATCTCAAACTCGGAATAACTCCAACCTTTCTTGCTTTTATTAGCCAAAAAGTAAACAATGGTTATTCCCATCAAAATCAAGAGCAAGTATCCGACGGATGATTTTCCGAAAGCGTGAACAGAAACGGCTAGCCCCCCGCGGGTTACAGCTGAAGCGAAAATAATTAAGGCGCCTGTTACCAGGAGCATAAAGTCCTTGGATGTGCTCTTCTGTCCTGTATGTTGGGAGACCAAGTGGAAGTATGCAGTTATGGTTAACCATGGAACAAGTGACGAGGTCTCGACAGGGTCCCAAGCCCAGTAGCCACCCCATCCTAGTACCTCATAAGCCCATAGAGCGCCCAGAGCTATTCCGAGGGTGAGGAAAAGCCATGCTAGTGCGGCCATCCCCCTTGTAAGTCTTGGACTGGATTCTCCTTTATTGAATGTGAAGCCTAGGCTGTATAGCGCTAGGGTGTATCCAATGAACACTATTGGGGGGTGTATTAGCATCCATGGGGTCTTTAGAAGGGGGTTCAACCCCATGCCTTCCTCTGGGGTGTAGGATAAGGACTCTAATGGATTCTGTATTATGAGTATAACTACCATGAATAATAGAAAAACATCAAAGAACTGGTAGACACCGAGATTTTCCTTGTCTTCACCCAATTTGAATCGTATTATCAAATATCCTGCTGCAAACACGAATGCAAAGAACAGCCATGAACCAGCGTTGCTTGCCCATGAAGCATATAGTTTCTCTGACCATCCTAGAGTTGAGCTGCTATATTGAAAGACTTGCTTCAGACGATAATTGCTCGTTATGAATGAGTACGCGAAGTAGAGATAATCTATGATAATCAAGCCAGTGCCAACAGCTACTGCTGGTATCTTGTAATCCAGAAAGTGGGTCTCTTTCTTTGACCGGATATTATAGATATCATAAAGCAGGATAAACCCTGATACAATGATCAATATCTCAGCTAGTTCCATGTAGCCCTATTCGAAACGATCGCTTTTAAACGTAGGAGTCCCACAAAAAAGCACATTATTTTAATTCGATCCTCTGTGAGATAATGTGATAACAATTGGAATTCAGGGATGACATCTATTTAGCGATAACAGGGATAATAGTCGCATTAGCAGCCTACTTCGCATTATACATTGCACCAGCAGAGGTAACCATGGGGGAACTGGTCAGGATATTCTACTTCCATCTTCCACCAGCAATAATCTGCTACCTAGCTCTGCTTGTATCAGTAGCAACGGGATTATTATTCATAAGAACCAAGGACTTCAAATATGATGCATTATCTGAGTCAGGTGCATTACTTGGACTCATTTACGGCCTCATCACACTGATAAGCGGAGCTATCTGGGCAAACGCGACCTGGGGCGTATACTGGAATTGGGACCCTAGAGAGACAACGACCCTGATCCTCTGGTTTGCCTATCTTGGCTATTTCCTGCTGAGGATGTCCATTGAGAACCCTGAGAGAAGAGCATCATCCGCAGCAGTCTTCAATATACTCGCATTCATGACAGTACCCCTGAGCTATGTCTCATTCATCCTTTGGCCATCTCTTCACCCTAGACTTGGGGATGATGGCGGTGGTCTTGGATTAACAGGCACCATGGTTCAGGCACTGGTGATGAACATCATTGGAGGCATATTCGTATTCGGATACGTTTTGAAAAAGACCTATGATTTGAGGAAAAAGCGCGATGAATACAACAGCAAATTGATGGAGGAGATGTAATGCCGATCCAAGTATACCAAGTATTAGGGCTCTACATCTTCACGACAATCGTTTATATTGGATGGATCATCAACTCCAATAGAGATCTCGATAAAAAAATGGACAATTGATGAAAAACATGAAGATACAGAACAAACACATCATAATCATCCTCTTGCTGGCAGTAAGCGTAGGGCTAGCATATGATAGCATCTCCAATTACATGAACCCATATATTCCTGTATCAGACATAGCGGCGAATCAAGCCAGATATGAAGGACGGAGCCTTCAAGTAATCGGGGCAGTAGAGACAGGCTCTCTAATCAGGTCCGATGATGGCAGTATCAGTTTTACACTGATTGATGAAACAGGAAGTTCAGAGGGAAGTATCAAGGTAACATATCGAGGGGTCCCACCTCAGAACCTTGAGCAAGAAGGAAACCAAATCGTTGTTCTGGGCAGTCTCGGGGAAGATGGTGAGATCGAGTCAACCCAGCTTCTCGTCAAGTGTCCATCCAAGTATGAGGGAGAAGAGCAAGAGGGTTATTCACATGTTTTCCTCGCCGCAATCGGTGTTGCCCTACTCGGAGTAGGTTACCTAGTTATTACCATGTTCTACAAAAAAGCTTGAGCATATCACTTTTTCATATTGGATTAGAATTGAAAAATTGTTTATTGGAATTAAAATAAATGATATGCAAACAAGTTAGAAAACACATTTAACAATGATAATTAGAACTCTCAAAGATCTAGCCTGTCACAGGTGTCAACAACGGCCCCGTGATAGGAAGTATTAGTCTGTAAAGAGTGAAAGTAGTCAAAGCAGTGGCCCCCACTGATAGGATCCAACACAATATGAGGGTCCCCACCGTTTTCTTGTTGATGCCTGTGGCGCCGTAACTAGAGAAGCCGACCCCCACAAGAGCTCCTATGTTGGCTAAGGATGTGGAGATTGGCAGCCCATATCCAATGACCATATAGGGT
>CAZZFH010000223.1:0-4604 GCA_964653295.1 uncultured Candidatus Bathyarchaeia archaeon
TGGTTAATTTTACAGAAAGTTACTGGGTTAAGTGGTATGTAACCGGAGAATAATACACCCAAGAACACTATGATGGCTTTAACCCATAAGCTTGTATCGTATACCAATTCAAACGATACCCACGTTTACCAGAACCTTGCTCCATCAAACCAATTATATCTGAGTCAACCTTGTCACGAATATTAACTGGAATATGAACCCTCCACATAGCAGGATACGGATTACTCATCCAAAACAATCTGGGATTCACATGCATTATTCGATGATAACCATAGATCAATGGGCGTCTAAATCCTGCCTGCCAAAAGAGGTTCTGGGTCGTCTCCAAGTCAATATGCATCCAGTATGTATCAGACACCGAGTTAAGAAACCCATCCAAGTTTTTAACTACTGTATAATCTTTGCAGAGAGCCACCAGTTCGGATAGATGGTCTACGGCGCCATAAAGGAGCCCAATTATGCCTCCGGGTTTTAGAACTCTAAAAGCCTCTTTGAGGGCTTTTAATTTGTCTGGAAACATCTGGAAAGACATGTTGGATATGAGCGCATCAAATGAATCCTCAGGATAATCAAGCTCCTCGGCATCACCAACCAGAAAATCCACAGAATAACCTAATTCTTCGGCATTCTCCTCAGCCCTCCTTATCATCGCGCTGCTAAAATCCAGTCCATGGAATTCTCCAACACCATCAAGCCAATCAATAAGCTGGAAGGTGCTGAGACCCGTGCCACATGCAATATCGAGAACCTTGGGATTCTCCTTGAACTCCATCTCTCTGAGGAGTAATCGAGTCAGGGTTTCTATACCCCATCTGGATTTGCCAAGTCTTTCGCTAACCCCGGAGTCATAGATATCAGCAGTCTCTTGGTATGTGTCATAAACCCGTTTCTTTGCCTCCTTGAGCATGATTATTTCCTCAGTTCAATGGTTTACCGAAACAAAATAGAGATTACTCTCTATAGAGTATCTTTCCCGGTTTCTCCCCTGTATGACTCATGTTTTTCACTACATGAACCCCGTTCACGAAGACATGATCAATGCCATCTGGGTAAACACATGGATTGAGAGGAGTTGACATATCCTTTACTCTATCAAGGTCCATTACAACGATATCAGCATAAGCCCCCTCTTTGAGTACTCCTCGATCCCCGAGCTTGAACTTCTTGGCAGGTAACCCAGTAACATGATAGACAGCCTGCTCGATGCTGAGAATCTTATCCTCCCTGACCACATCCTCAAAATACGCTGCAAACCCGTTGAAGCTATTCTGGCTTGGTAGGTACCATGGGGCAGTCTCAGGCTTCCAAGTAGTATCTACTGCTAGTGTGTCTATTCCCGCCATCATCGCAGGATGTTTATAGAATAGTGCTTTTGTGGGGCTGGAGAAGCTCATACCGGCTATTCTTGTGTATGGATCATCTGCGAGAATGTCAAACAAGGCTTCAAGTGGTTCGATCTTGTTTTTCTCGGCTACTTCAGCGATGGTCTTGTCAAGATAATCACTATTGTTGGATTTTTTTATCTTGTTCACTCTTGCCCAACCCGGGTTGATGTTGGGGTTCAAGCGGTACCACTTTCCAGACATAATAGTAGCCTTGATCTCTTCCCTGAAATCCTTCATCAGGAGGGCTCTGGCTAATTGTTCCCGACTTCCAGCTATTCTAAGCCATGGAAGAAGGAAAGACACGAGGTATGTTGTACTATAAAGCCCATATCCACCCGTATTGGGGATGACATCAAAACTCACATCGATTCCCTCCTCGATAGCCTCATCAACTACATTCAGGGTCGCCTTGGCTGCTGCCTCCTCAATCATGGGGCTGCCTCGTGGATAAACATCATAGAGGGTCCCAAGGTGGCTGATCTGAACAGCCGCCCCCGACTTCCTACCTACATCAATGGCTTCGAGTATCCCGTTTATCTTGGGTGGCGGAAACTCTCCGGGTCTTCTTTGTTTTCTCAATCCGGTTCTTAGACTGTGGCTCTGATAGACTCCATCGTACTCTGCAACTATCTTGGTTAGCTCGATTAGCTCTTCCTTGTCGGCCCAGTACCCGGGATCATAATCACGCCCCACGCTCATACCTCGACACCCATCCTCCATGGCTTGTTTAACATGAGGTTTCATCGCCTCAACCTCCACGGGGGTTGCTTTTCGCTCGAAGTCATGACCCATAGCCATTACTCTGATGAGTCCATGCCCCACCATGGGTACATAGTTGGGGCTTAAACCGAAGGATTCAAGCTTCTTACAGAAATCCCCCATGGTCTCCCAGTCGATCTCCCATCCAAAGAGCTCCCTATGCCGTGGATTGATTACCTCGCGTTTGATGAGACTTGAGGAGTAGTACATGGCTGGATTGAGTTCTTGGAATAGATCGTAGAGCGCCATGCCCCCGACAACGTAATCGCTATAGGGGGCAGGACTGCTTCCACATTGACCCCCGATGAAGGTGGTAATCCCCTGCCTAAGGTATCCATCTGCCTTTGGATAGTATATGATACTCACATCACCATGATTATGCACATCAATGAAGCCAGGGCTAACGATCCTGCTCTTAGCATCAATAACTTTCTCACCTGATCCAAGGTCTTTGCCTATCCCTGCTATGCGTTCTCCGTTAATGGCTAATTCACCCTTGAAGGGCGGTGAACCTGTTCCATCGACGATGGTCGCGTTCTTAATCAGAATCTCATAATTGGACATAGGAATGTAGTATATCATTGAAAACTTAACATTTTACAGAGAAAAATACTGGATTTATCGGTAATTCTTTATGAAGGGTCCAAACTAAATCAAATGAGGTTTATGAACAGAAGAATCCAAGTCTCAATTTCATTACTAATCGCTCTGCTACTTAGTATTACCCCAGTATTGGGAGCCATGGAGACAGAGACAATTGCGGACGGTCTAGATGATGGAGTAGATTGGCTTGTATTCTATAATGATGATATCCAGATCCCTGCACCATTGATCTTTGACGCAGTAGAGGCAGGGGCAAGCCTTGATGATTCTATATTAAATTTTCAGATAGGGTTCTCGGAGCCTGTGCCAGAAGGGGTGCCATATAGCCTCCAGATTGCCTTAGATTCTGATCAAGACACAGGAACAGGTGCTACCAATCCTGAATGGTACTACAATCAGCTGGGAGTCGATTATCTAATTGAATATGAGTTCACTGGAATAGAGTCGGTTGGGGCTGTTTCCCAGTATCAGGAAGGAGTCTGGGTCGAGACAGGTACACCAGATGTTATTATTGATGGCTCAATGATCACGGTTTCTATTGATCATTCCACGATTGGAGATTCTAATGGATCGGATTTCATGGTCTATGTGATCGAGGGAATATCTCTGGACATGATACCCGAGAAAGGAAACCCCTCTGGCACGTTCATTATCGTTGAGGAGCCAGCGCCTGAGGAACCGCCGATAATCATCGTCACCCCTCCAGATGTTGTGCCTGTAGATGTTTTCGATTACCCTGAGGTCGTCGAGGAGGGTACAGCGTTTGAGTTGGATGCATCGGCAAATGCACTCGATGCAACCATGACATATACTTATGAATGGGACCTTGATGGGGATGGAGTGTACGATGTATCATCAGATATACCGGTATACACTCATACCTTTGCAAATGATGGAGAGTACCCTGTATCGCTCAAGATCATTGACTCATCTGGAATCTCATGGGAAGTAACCAATATCATCCCAGTCCAGAACACACCACCATATAACGCCCAGATCACAACACAGGCATCAATCAACCTAGACGAGACACTGACCCTATCTGCAACAGCTCAGGATAAGGGAGATGATCAACTCACATATACATGGGACATCGCGGGGGAAATACTAACTGGAAGCTCTGTAACCGCCTCATTTACCACAGCCGGAGATAAAACCATCACATTAACAGTATCAGACCCAGAAGGAGGCACGGCAGAGGTAGGTGGGGTGGTAACTGTTAATGAACCAGCTACTCCAGAGCCTGAACCAGCAATCGATCCATTGTTAATCATACTTGTTGTAGTCTTCGGTATTGCTGGTTTCTTCATATACAATATGATAAAACCTAAGGAGGAGGTCAAACCAAAGGAGAAGGAAGAAGAGCCCAAGAAAAAGAAAGGGTTCTGCGAGGAACACCCAGAGATAGTCGAGCAGGAGGAAAAAGCCTGCTGGGATGCCCAGTTTGAACTAGATAGCGCTGTGGGTGATGTTCAAGACGCCCTTGATGGATATCGTGACCAGTGGAGGGCAGATATCAGGGATGTCAGCCGAGCAATAATGGAGTGGGACATCGCATACGCCATGATACAGAGCCTCACAAAATCAGAAGCAGAGATTAGGAAAGAAGCCGAGACTGTGCAAAAGATAGCTGGTTTATTCCAGACCAGTGGCGGAATCGGTAAGACAGCCTTCAAGGAGGGAGGAGAGGCTGCTATGAAGGAGGTTGGAAAATATATTGCGTCTGAGATGGGTAAAAACGTGGCTGGTGGTCTTAGCTCGACCATCAGTGACGTTCTCAGTCTTGAGACATGGGCTTATACAGAGATCGGTACTGGAATAGCCAAGTTAATCACAGGTCATGACCCGAGGAAGGAG
>CAZZFH010000224.1:0-4590 GCA_964653295.1 uncultured Candidatus Bathyarchaeia archaeon
GCCCTGAAGGGCACAAGGTCCGTCATCCACATATCATCAAGCCTACCCTCAATCCGAGGTAACTCCACGTGGGGGTCAACAGGGGTATTGGCTTTTCCCGGGAAATGTTTGGCTGTCGCCGCCACTCCAGCTGATTGGAATCCTTTTACTTGTGCTATCGCGTGTCTCGAAACGTGATCCGGGTCTGTGCCGATGCTTCTGGTGCCTACGCTGGGGTTGTGAATGTTGTGAGTGAGGTCGATGGCTGGGGCGAGGTTCCAGTTGATGCCCAGCGCCCGGAGCTCAGATGCCAGCGCTCCCGAGACCCGTTCTGATAACTCTGGGTCATCTGCTGCGCCGAGAGCCATAGCACCTGGGCTCTCAGTGTAACCAGTTCTAAGCCGGGCGACGGTTCCACCCTCCTGATCGATGGCGATGAGGATAGGATATTTCGCGGCTTCATGCAGGCTCCTTGTCAGGGCTTCAACCTGAGTTGGGGTCTCGATGTTACGCGCAAAAAGAATGACCCCACCGATCTTACCCATCTTGAGCCATTCAAGGATATGCTGGGGCGCCGTTGTACCGTGGAACCCCACTATGAGCATCTGACCTATCGTCTCTTCCAGTGGGCGGAGCTTCATGGTTCAGGTTTGTCTTTTCTATTATTTATCCTATGACAAGCTTTGAAATCAGGGTAGGAAGAGAGCGGCCATGTTATTCAAGCTGTTACTCCAATGTTTTTCCGCATTGTAGTAGCTGGAAGCGTTCCCCCATTCTGTCGGATATCATCTTCATGGCGTTGAACCCTGTACAGTGACCTGCACAGACAGTCTCGACACGTGCAAGCTCCTTAATGGTCTTGTTCAGCTGCTCATCGTTTGCTACTCGTAGATGCAACCCACCTATGACTGTGATTATGTTATCTATGCCAGTGATTTTTCTGGCTTGGCTCATTATGTTGACTATTCCAGCGTGGCTGCAACCTGAGACTACTATGAGTCCCCTGTCTCTGAGGTTGATTATGAGGCTCATGTCATCCAGCTCAGGGTCCTGAACCATCTCACCGTCCACCTCGATGTGGACATTCTCTAGAGGCTCATAGCTTGTGACTCGGGGTATTTCGCCTGTGGTGGCTACGCCGGACATGAATTTGTATGGCTTCTCTGTGAGGGTATAGGTGGCGCCGTTTTTCTCTACCAGTTTTCTACTGCTTCTCTCTGGGACCCCAATGTATCTATTGTTTTGATACAGCACATAGCAGCCTCTGAACAGGTCTGGGTGCGCGATTATCTCGATTCCCTTCCTAGTGTGTTCTGTGAGTCCCCCTAGTCCACCCGTGTGGTCGTAGTGGCAGTGAGTTAGGAATATTTTGTCTATCGTCTGTGGGTCGATTTTGAGTTTCTTCATGTTGTGGAGCAGGGGCTTTGAGGTTAAACCAGTGTCAACGAGTAACCTCAACTTCTCCTCAGAGGTCTCGGCTTCTACCAGCAGGGATAACCCGAATTCACCCCAAAGCTCTGTATCGTATCCAGCATCATCCACTACCACAGCTGTTATCTTCACGCGATCTACTGCCCCAATATCCAGCATTTCTTCACCATCCTCAAGGAAGCCTGATATCTTCCCACTCTTCATCCAAAAGGATATGATAATCCTCAGTTATCGCCCGATTAT
Organism: uncultured Candidatus Bathyarchaeia archaeon; assembly: GCA_964653295.1. GTDB lineage: Archaea > Thermoproteota > Bathyarchaeia > TCS64 > TCS64 > RBG-16-57-9. The sequence continues at coordinate 1,654 of CAZZFH010000224.1, forward strand.
TACGGTTTAATACAGTGGGCTTGGTCTCGTGCTCACCATTAGCATATATGGGAATCTTGTTCCCATAGGTGGACGCCAGTTTATCGAGCTCCTCAACGCACTCCTGTGGGCTGAAGCTTCCGCTGTACTCGCCGCCTGCTATGGGTGAACAGAATTTACCGTTGTGGTGGAACCTTGCGAGCACCTTGTTTCCTCTGGGCCAGTCAAGGATTACATTGTTCATGGATATCTTGAGACGCGCGTTATCAAAGGTAGCCTCATAATTGGGTATCCAGACATAGTGATGGCTTCCCGGCACCTCGCCTTCCATCATATAAGTATCTATTCCAATCATCTCAAGAACAGCACTGTTTATCATAGCCTGTACCATGCAGTGACCCGCGCTTGTCCTGAAGGACTCATCAATACTGTATTCTATCATACACTCATCCCAAAGATGACCCCAGACATAGCCATAATCTGGCAGAGCTACCCTCCCAACCCACTCCTTGTTGATGGTTACCAGTTTATCATATCCCTGAGCATTGAGGCTGAGACATGCTAGATACGCTGCTATGGGGCTAAGCTTGTTGGACCTTATGAGTATCTGTTCAAGATAGCCATAGTATTGCCATGCCCTTGCTTTTGATGTTGGCAGCGCTGTATCCCAGATACTGTGAAGCGGGAACCACTCTGATAATGGGGTTGTACAGGTTTGGCGACCTGTGCTTCTTAGACTGCATATCTCAGCCATGGCGTGTTGACGACCATTGGTCAGACTTGTTGTTTCATGGAGGCTGTTGATTATCTCGGCCTCGAAAGGAGTTAATGTGGGCGTGTTTTTGGTTGTGGCGTATTCTTTTACAAGGGCTGCTAGTTGGGGGTCTTTATCTGTGTCATCTCTCTGCATTAATGGGTACCATACGTGGTCTTGGTTGAAGATGAGCACAGGGTCGCCCTCTATGCCTGATACCGGGTTTCCAGTGGGGTCTATGATGGTGTTCCCAACTGCGAGGTAGCTCTCCTCGTCGGCGCAGTGGATAATGAATAGGTCTTGATGGCTTTTTTGCTGTATTCTTTTTTGCTGGTATAATAGAGCTATCTTTTCTAGGGCTGTGAGCGTATTTTTCCGGGTTTTTAGTAAGGTTGCTGTGGGTAGCATGCGTCGATCCAAGAAATCTAGGATTGGATAGTTTTCCGGGTATAATTCTCTATATGATACGATTTTGAATGCGTTAAAGTCTACGGCGTTAAAGCTGAAAGGAGGATATTTTCTGAACTGCATATCCGTTAAGAATTCTCGGCTGTGGACATCTTTCACAGCGTAGCTATTACTATAGCCCCTGTTTGTGGTGATATGATCTACAAATCGGCTGTCTGCCTTTAGATGAGTCTCAGGGTGTTTGAGAGCCAGAATTCGCGTAGCGTATATTGCATATTTGTTGTATTTGTCATGCTTTGCTTTTTCAGCTCCCTTTCTCCATGCTTCCATGTGGATTTTTTCAGGGGAAATGTTCAATTTAGTCTCTCCTAAGTTAATTAGAAGTAGTTCCTCATTTGTATAATATTTGGGATAGATGATGTGTTAAACATGGAAAACGGCGGCGAGATATTTGACAGAGGAGAGAGAATCGCTAAGATAGGGTTTGCAGTAGTAGCGGTACTCGGTGCCTTGAAGGGTGTAGTGGGGTATATCTCTGGTAGCGTATCTCTTCAAGCGCAGGCTGTGGACGCCTTGACGGATCTGGTGTCCCTGGTTGCGGTTTACTCTGGGCTCCGGTTGAGCAGGAGACCCCCTAGTGAGCGGTTTAGTTATGGTTATTATAGGGTCGAGACGTTGGTCTCGCTTCTAGTTGCATTAGTGATCTTGGCGACTGGGGGGTTCATGATTGTGGAGAGCGCGAGGAGGGTGTTTGATCCTGTGTCTGTTTCTGAGCCATTGATCGTGGTGGGAACCGCTGCGTTATCTATTCCAGTGCTTCTCTGGCTTGGAAGATATTCGAGGCGAGTTGGGGAAGAGATCAACAGTCAAGCAGTAATGAGTCAGAGCGAGGATTTCATGTCCGATGTTTACAGTAGCGGGGTGGTAATCGTAGGTGTAGCCGGTTCTTGGATTGGTTACCCGGTCACCGAAGGCTTAGCAGGGTGTTTAATCAGCCTCCTCATAATCAGGGTTGGACTCGGACTATCATGGAGCGGCCTACTCGTTTTGATGGACGCCGTTGAGAACCCGGACCGGCTTATCGAGGTAAAACAACTCGCAGAGAGTGTTCACGGGGTCGTAGAGGCTCGTCATGTAAGGATGAGGCGTTCTGGACCATTCTGTTTCGGTGAGGTAACTATCCTTGTTCCCGAGGGGTTGAGTGTGGACAAGGCTCATCGGTTGAGCCACATGGTGGAGGATGCGGTAAAGAAGAGAATATCTAGTTTGGAGTCTCTGGTGGTGCATATTGAGCCCATTGAACGTGAAAGTAATCGAGTGGCTATGCCCATCAACGTGGATGCTGGTCTGGACTCCATAGTCTCGGAGCATTTTGGATCTGCCCCCTTTTTCATATTCGTGGATGTTGGACCCGAGGGGTTTGAACGTTGGTATACCAAGAAAAACCCGGGTTTGGAGCTTGAGAAGAAACGTGGAGTAGCAGTGACCGATATGTTGGCAGGGGAGGAGACCACGGTTCTCCTCTCTGATGAACTGGGTGAAGGCCCCTTTCATATTCTGAGAGACAATTTTGTGGGCGTCTATCCAATAGAGGGTGGTATCTCAGTACATGATGCTGTTGAGTTATTCAGTTCCGGTGAATTGACTGCTAGAGTAGATGAAAAAAATTAATATAAAAAGGGTTAAAGGACGCTTTTTCCTGTCTCTGTTAGATTGTACTCACCGTTTGTTTCTTTGAGAAAACCTGCGTTAACCAGCTCTCTTAGTCCACTTCTTATGCGGAACATGGGTTGACC
>CAZZFH010000225.1:0-4566 GCA_964653295.1 uncultured Candidatus Bathyarchaeia archaeon
AGCATGTTAACCCTCACTGAAGGATAAGTCTGCATCTAATATGAGGGCATCGATTTAGAGGTGTAAGCCACCTTAAAAAAACGGGTAAACAGTTGATCCGGTATACCTCTTCAGCTAGACGCAGGAAAAGAGAGCCTAGCCATGTTCTTCAAGGACTGGTAGATAGAATCACTTAACTATCTCTAGCAGATACAGCCTGAGGGCGCTAAAGACAACCGGGTCTGTGCTCTCACTCTTCCAGTCTTCGCGGCGGAATAAGTTGAATCCCCGTATGCTTTTTTACCTTCTAATTTTATGGACATGGAACATATATACCCCCACAGTACCTATATGTTTTGAGTGAAATGAAGTTTCTCTACGATTCTCAGTCTGAAAATGAGGTGATGAAAGAAGGCAAGAGACTGGCAGAAGAGCGGGATATACAAACGATTGACACAGCGAATTGGGATGAAACTAAAAAATGGGAATATTACTTAGGTGTTTTTCTTCCGATTAGTGTCAGATATCATCGAAAATTGAAAGGACATATACGAACCCACAAAGCAGGTTCAATACACTTTTCTTGTGTTTTAGTTACAGACGATAATTTTTACGTCAGAGAGAAAGCCATAGAAAAGTTAAGAGAACTTTAATCTTCACTCGTGCGCGAGGTTTTTTGATGATGTATAGCCGTTAATCAAACCTTCTTTTTTACTATCATATCTCCATTATTCATACCGACTAGAAGCGTGTCTCCTTTTACCATGTTCATCGCTTTTGCGATTTCCTTCGGAATAGTCATTCTCAGGCTATTCCCGACCTTGACGACACTTATCTCAAATTGAATCGGCAAGAACCATCATCCCCGTTATCTTATGGATATCTATACAGTATATTTAATACCTCCTGAATAACGTGTACTATCAGGATATCCTAAGAGGCATCATGTATGTCGTGTGAGAGCGTGTCTTCGCCTCTATTACTTAATTATCCTGCCTGGTGGTAAGCGAAGTGGGACAGGAAACCGATCAAGGCGATATACCCGAAGAATACTGGCCCAGGTGCGACTGGTGCGGTAGACCGCTGCCGGAGTGCAGCGTATCACACCAGACCGTCTTCGGGGAGTGCACGATATGCCCCGTCTGCTGCAGCATGGTGGGAGAGCTGGTTAAGAGGTGGGCCCCAGGCTGCATAGAAGAAGCGCTAAGCCTATTCGAAGACATAGACGAGCCACCATACTTCGAGACGCTCGGCTATGAAGACATCCTCAAGATAGCCAGAGAAAACATGAAAGAGGCCAAACCCACATAAGAACATCGACAACAGGTTCTGACCCTATCGGTGTACGCCGCCGAGATGGCGCCGCCACCATCTTTAAGACCTTTAGCTAAGGTAATCAAATAATATGTGAAATTAAATTCATAAAAAAGGGATTTAAGTATTAAAAACACTTAAAAACATCTTGGTTAGTTATAAAAGACTCCTTAAACGGACACATACACTATTTGGGGATTAATGGCATACATATCACAAATGAGAGAACCATGCTGGAAATGCAAAAACCATTGCTTACATAGCAAAAATTGTATCCAATCTTCAGGATGAAAAAGTATTGCTCTCACAATAAACTTGGAATTATTTAATTGACCTGCGCACGGAATAGGACCAGATTATTAAGAGTCCGAATACAAGCCCTAACATGATTGACTCAGATGGGAATCCAGGGATTGTATCCCAGAGCGAGGGCTCAGGTGTGACCGTGAAGCTACCCGTGAGTCTCTCCACTTCTATTTGATAGGTGCCAGCCGGTAATCCGCCCTTGATCCATAGTGGTATCTCCTCCGATCCCCCAGTTGGCAGAGTCACATTTTCAGAGTAGACGACCTCTCCGTCTAGTATGAGATCTACCTGATGTGTTCCTTCGACATCGCCGATGTTGCTAACGTTCACGAATATCGGTATATCAACGCCTTCTTCGATTTCCGTGAATAATCTGAGTTTCGAGACTTCGAACTCAGCTGCCTTTCTTTCGAGTGGCCATACGTAGAAACATCCCGTAAGACCGTCGACTTCAACATTATAGAATCCAACATGATCCGGCGTTATGGTGTGTGATGCCGTTTTGGATTCATAGGCTTCCAGTTCGATGTCGATCATCAGGGTGACGTTTCCAATATGCATAGTAGCTGTGTAGACGAAGGACTGGTTATTGGTGTTTGTGACAACGAATCTAATGGTGACATTGTCACCAAGTGTGATCCTCGCCGGAATCATGGATGAATAAATAAACGGCGAGATAGCGAGATCGGACAGAATCGGTGGCAGATGTTGGGGAGAAGAAAGAGTTACCATCGTACGTGCGCATGCGCTGGTGCAGACGAGGAGGCCGATGACAAGACAAATTAAAACATTGTCATACTCGACTTTGAAAGACATTGCGTAACTGAAAAAGGCGCCTCATAACTTAAGTTTTATGTAAAGAAAAAAATCAGGATTGTTCACTGCTGGTTTGTTCAATAAGAGCGTACTGTCACTACTTATAGGGCTCACGCGCGCAGACAGATTTAAACATCAACTTCATACGTTTAATTGCCTATAACAGTTTATAGGTAAAAACACAGTTTGTGAGAAAAATGTTGAAGAAAGTTGGAATAACAGCAATTGTACTAATATTACTAGTACCGATATGCAGCGGATTATCCGAGCAAGTAAGCCAAAGCCAACCTACCTAGAACGTCAGTTCGAGATCGAAACATATGATATCGCCAGCCATGTCTTCACAGGTGAAGTCGTTAAAGTTATATCAAAATGGGTAAACACTTCAAAAAGCAACCTAATCTACACCTTTGCCACTATAAAAATATCTAACTACGATAAAGGGCAAGGAAACAACGAAGTCGTAGTAAGATACAAAGGCGGCGTAGTCGGTAACATTTGCAGCGTCGTATGCTATACACCTCATGGCATAGTGGACATGCAAAAAGGTCAACAGGTTATTGTTTTCTCTAAGCAACCTGACGAAGATAACATCTACGACACATGGTACGTAAAACACCTAAAAACCACGATTAAAACAGTCAGTGGTAGCCAAGGCTACTCCACGTTTACCAATGACTATCTCGACGATATAGTTATTAAAACTGAGTTCACCGAACTCGACGATGTATACGAGATTCATGACGAAGGTTTCGTTTTCATGGGAAATAGGCACTGGGACACCGACGCGTTCCCGATCCCATATAAAATTAACGCCTACGGAACATCGGACTGTACAGGAGAGTTTGTAGCTGTTCAAGATGCATTTGATAACTGGGAAGACGTTAGCTCATGTGAGATGTCATTTGACTATGATAGCACGACATTAGCTGAAGAAGGCCAGGATGGTATAAATGTTGTAGACTGGGAAACAGACGAAGGTAGCAATTACGTAGGTTATAACCATTATTGGTATCTTGATGGCGGCGAGGTTGTTGAGTCTGACATTATAGCCAATGACAAGTACGAGTTCTGCATAGGATTAACCTCCGGCGAATACGACGTCGAAAACCTGATGACGCATGAAGTTGGTCACTACTTCGTCCTCTGGGACCTTTGGGACCCTGATAACTCAGCTAAAACCATGTACAATGAGGTTGAAGACTACCAGATCAGTCGCCGAAGTCTACACACAGGAGATAGAGCTGGAGCGAGATACGTCTATCCTGAGTAAAAAGCAAAAAAAACTTGAATCCCTTCCCTTTTTTTATTCCCTGGACACCAAGATCACAGGATGCTCTATATCAGAACCTACAGCCCCTAGATGACCTGCCCCAGAATAGACTCCCACAGCAACGAATCCATTACTGTATCTGAAATCAAAATTAAAATGCAAATTTGCCATTTCTGTACCCGGATTTAAAAGGTCGAAATCTGTTATCGTTAACTTCCCTTTCATGCCATATCTGTTATTTGAACCTGAACCTGTTTCATAGGCGTTAGGTATGTAATCGCTAACTGCAGATACAATTTGGATCGCAGTAAACGTTGTTGAAAATATTATTATAGCTATAATGATTGCGGTGTACGCTACGTCAGATCCTCTTTGACATCCACATTCAGACATTATTCTTCAACTAAATGTCTACGTATTCGCACATATTTTATGTTAAATAAAAATAATAAACAAGCTATAAACACTTCTAATAGAAGATGGTTGGCGAATACAGGCGGCTGGTAGCCCTAACGGCTGTGGTCCTGGCGATGGTTGCCTTGGCGTCCGTCACCCATCAGATTATATACAACCCTGAAGCGGCGCTCAGAAGAGAGATGGAACACCTAAGGGATCAAGGGGTGCCGGTGGAGCGGGTGTACCGTGACGACGGTTTCGGGTGCCTCGTCGTGGAGTTCAGTGACATGGAGGACGAGTACGTCCAGCCAGTGAGGGAACTCGTGGGTTACAGCCAGCCCGTCCTGTTCAGGGAGCTCGACACACCCGAGGCCCATGTCGGCGAGCCACCTGCCACGCCCATGGAGATATGCCGGGCCTCTTGCCTTGCTCGGCTCTCTCGACCACCCGTTTTATCCGCCTCGCCCTCGTCTCAGCCCTCT
>CAZZFH010000226.1:0-4552 GCA_964653295.1 uncultured Candidatus Bathyarchaeia archaeon
GGCATCAATAGCCGGAACCATCATGTTACTCATCTGGGTAATGAACATACCCATCAAGACGAACTGCCAGCTACCCGTAACGACATAGATCAATGGACTCATAGCCCTTAAGACGCTGCCCAGTACTATCATCTTCTTTCTCCCTAGGCGATCTGTCAAGACCCCACCAGGTATCTGGAATATCAGCTGGGCGATGGTCTCAGCCGTGAATATCATCCCCAGGAGCGTCTTGCTGACCCCTAGTTCGAGTATGTAGAGGCTCCAGTATGGCCACCAGAGGCTGGCTGTGAGCATGAAAAGGCTCTGTGTGAGGGTGATGACTACTAGGTTTCTGCTTTTCATCATGTCACGTATGGTCTTTCCTATGGGCGCCAATTTTGATGTCCTCAGTCGTTTCAAGGCGTATTTGCCTCATTAATAAACTCATCTTATTCTGGAGTGGATTACCATTTATCACTCTTTAAAACAAAGTACTTATATTTTAGAGAGCACTCTCTAGTGGGCAGTGCAATGAAAATATGAATAATAACATCAACACAAAAGAAATAGAGCGCCGAGCCTACTTCAACTACCACAAGGACGGCATAATCGACATATACCTAGGGATATCCATCGCCATGCTCACGATATCGTTCATAAACTCCACCATGAGCCTGGTCTGGATGATAGCCCTCTTCCCCATGTTCTACAGGGACTCCAAGAGGAGATACACCTTCCCGAGACTGGGCTACGTAAAATTCAACGAAAAAAAAGGAGCATCAGGAAGATCAACCATGCTAGCAATGGCGCTAGCAGCCCTAACCTTAGTGGTTGGCTTTCTGGTCTTCTTCTCTGGGTTCCCAGATAACTATGATTGGATGGTTCCATTCATCGAGAACTGGAAACTAGTAGCGGCAGGCTTCAGCTTGGTCGCGTTATCTCTCTTCGGATATATGTCAGAGATAAAACGACTATACTACTATGCTGTGGGCTCTTTCGCAATCTTCGCATTAGGCGCAATCATACCGATCCAAGGATACATAATCTTACCCGTAATCGGTGGACTAATCACACTGAGCGGTGTCTATCACCTATACCGATTCACTCAAGAATACCCCTTGGAGTCGCGAACCGAGTATGAGTGACCCAGAGAAACAAGTCAAAGACCTCGATATGAGTGAGATAGACAAGCTAATACACGAGCCAGTCCGCCTCAGCATCATAGCACACCTGGCTGTACTGGAGTCAGCGGATGCTCTATTCTTAAAGAACCAGATTGGGCTCACATGGGGAAACCTGAGCACTCATCTCAAGCGTCTAGAGGATGCGGGATACGTTGAGGTGATCAAGGAATTTATCGATCGAAAACCAGTGACCAGCCTCAAACTAACCGAGGCGGGGAGAGATGCCTTCCAGACTTATCGTGAACGCATGACTGGGTTCCTCAACGAGCTTCCAAAATAGTCTTTTTAAAATTACTAGTACCTTTTCTATTCCAATTTGCACATGGAACCGTAATACTGTGTGGTTGTAAAATTCATATAATCCTTATCGGGTTACTGTTTATGGCTAACACGGGGAAGAAATCACAAGGTGGTCGTCTTCAGTTCATCGACTATACCCGTGGGCTAGTAATGGCGATTATGGCTTGGGACCATGTCTCAGGCTTCTGGAACCAGTTTCATCTCGGCGGTGAAGGAGTCCTAGGTTCTATGCGTTCCCCATTTAATACAACCTGGTTTCTGGCACGATTCATCAGTCACTATTGTGCTCCCACATTCATCTTTCTAGCTGGGACAGTCTTAGCCTATTCGACTGTGAAACGTCGTAGTCGAGGAGAATCTGAGTTGAACATAAGTTTTCGAATGATAATAAGGGGCATCGTGTTACTCGTTGCCGAGGTATTATTCGTCCAGACCGCCTTCGATAATACTCCTTGGCTCTATTTCGGGGTAATAGCGTGTATAGGCGTCTGTTTCATCCTTTTCAGTGTATTAAGGAAGTTACCCTCATGGCTTATACTCTTCCTGAGCCTCATCATCGTATTGAACCATGGGTTCCTCAACATCGATTTCATACCCAATGATGTCCCATGGGGACACTACCTCAGGGTAATACTCCACGAACCCAACTTTACAATGGAACCCTATACAGGGCTATATCCGATATTCCCATGGATAGGGGTAATGGGCATTGGTTGGACCTTCGGGACACTGCTAACCAGCTACTCATCAGAGGAGATTAAAAACCTCAGAGAGCCGCTTAACAGGATAGGAAAAGCTTCCATCGTGTTATTCTTCATAGTACGAATAGTGAACAATTATGGTAATTTGCTTCCAAGGCGGGGAGATAGTCTTGTGGATATACTCTATGTGAGCAAGTATCCGCCTAGTGTGGCTTTTCTCCTTTGGACTCTTGGAGGCATGTGCTTATTCTTGGCATATGGGTTAAAGCTACAGGAAAAAGGGTACCATGGGGTCAATGAGGTTATTCTCCAATTCGGTAGAACCCCATTGTTCTTCTACCTAACCCACCTATGGGTCTACAGGCTCAGGCTGCCTAACGTAGAGAAGCTGTTCTTTATGCCCATGGTGCCCACTCTGGGTCTCTGGGTGCTTGGATTATTCTTGCTCTATGAGCTATGCAAACGATATGAGGTCTTGAAGAGAACCTACCCAAACTCGATACTGCAGTACATATAGGAGAGATAAAAATGAGTGAGAGACTAACCCGGAACACCGTCATCGCCATAGTAGGTGTAGCTCTCCTAATTACCGCATTCAACATAATTCAAAATCCTATGGTGGAGGCTGAAGAACCCACAACAAGGTGGTATGGTATCGCTGGGGTGAACTTTGAGTTACCTCTTGGATTAAGGTTTAATTATTCTAGGCTTGGTGAGGGCTCGCTGTCCTATATGGAGGGCTACTTTTTCCGTGTTCGATACGAGAATGAGACTCATCTGCCTTTCATTTCGTTCTCGTGGAAGGAGTGGGAACCAATGAACTTCACAGAGGCAGTGGCCCGGGGATATAATTACAGTGACCCCAATGATACCTTGTATAGTTTTGATGGGTTCGTAAATTCTTCTACAGCCGAGCATATTTTTCTCTACCAGAAATTCAATAAGACAGGCTCATCTGGAAACCGCACTGGGTACATCGGTTACTGGAACTGCACCAACAGCGGTAGGATTCATACATTGCTGGTGGAGAATAGTATAGATTCGAATTCGTCTGCGTTGTTTGACTTGTTTAACCAGTCGAGAACCACCCTTAATTGCCATTATCCGGGGCAAACTCCCGGTGGGGAGGTAGATGAGATCGACCTGCCTTTTGACATAGATACATTGATCAACGTTGTGTTTATGATCATGCTGACAGTTGGCTTCACATTCACCTTTATGCTGGAGGGATTCCCCAACTTCGCCCACACCAGCTATGCTGGAATAGGTGGAATGGTATCCTTCTATCTGGTCCGCTACGCTGGATTCCACCCGTATGATACTTGGCCATTCTCAGCGTTCGTAGGAGGTGTGATCGCGTTAGCCTTGTATGTTGGCGTTGTAAAACCCATCAGACGCCACGGTGGATATCAGGATATCACGCTTACATTCACCTTCCTCGTTTTGGCGATGGTGATTCCCCAGTTATCCTATATCTTCAATTATTGGTCAAGATACACCGGGGGAGCAGCAGCACGTGGCTACAATCTCAGCTACTTTGACTTTGGGTACCGTGGTATCCCGGGCATCGCAATGACCAGCACCGCCACATGTATTCTGTTAATCATATGGCTCAGGCATTTCCTCACCCAAGATAAGCTAGGGCTCAGCCTACGAGCAGTCGCCGAGAACGAGGCTCTAGCAGCCACAATCGGTATTAACACTCATAGAGCCCACTGCGCCAGCTGGTTCATCAGTGGAGCGTTATCCGCCCTCGTGGGTAGCATTATGACTATTTATAGGGGGGTGGGAGTTGCTGGTCCAGAAGGTTTGATTATCAGCATTATGTCCGGAGCCATCTTGGGTGGAGTATACAGTGTCTATGGGGCGATATTTGGGGGCTTGTTCGTTGCCTTGGGACAGAACATATTGAAAAATTTGTTCTTCAGGTTCTTCGGGTTAGCAGTCGAGACTTGGGCAGGGTTATTCCCCATGCTATTCTTGGTTGTTGCATTGTCATTTTTCCCCAATGGCTTGATTGGCCCCGAGGGAATAACCCTAGAAAAAATAAGCATAGCGCTGGAGCGCGTGAAAAAGAGGTTAACTGGGTTATTCAAGTAGGCACTGCATCATGGCGACGCCGAAATTAGCCCTGCAAGCATCACAGCGGATACAGGTTGCCTCCTGTTGTCCATTCTTGAGGTTCTTCACCAGACCCGGTTCCCTGATGAAGGGTCTGCTGAGGCTAACCATATCAGTTAGGTCGTTTTCCACAGCCTGCTTCATGGTCTCTAGCTTGGTAAATCCACTCACCAAGCCCATGGGTGTGGGCTTGATGGCTTCTCTTATCTTCTCCCCGTATCCAGCGAAGTCTAGCTCAGGGTAATCACTATGCTTTGCACGTGCCCT
>CAZZFH010000227.1:0-4543 GCA_964653295.1 uncultured Candidatus Bathyarchaeia archaeon
CTGGAATACTCCGTAGAGGTTCTTGATGCCAAGGGTGACGAGGGTGTGGGCACATGTCTTGATCTTGGGCATGTTAATCAGGTAGTCTGCTTTTAGAACCGTTTGGGGTAACCTGAGTACTGTATCTGCTACCTCGTATTCTCGGTAGTCATCGTGGCTGAGGTTGAGAAAATCTACGCCCCAATCATCGAGAAGCGCCATTAAACCCGATTTCTCCATCCGCATCTCAGCAGAGCCAGAGATATTATCAGACTCAACAATAACCATATCATTGCCATTCTCCCGAACCATATCCACAACAGCCTTGATCACCCTGAAATCAGTCAAGACTATGCCTTCAGGGTTCTTGGCGTTACAGACATTAGGCTTGATAACCACGACCTTATCTGGGTCAAGCTGGAGCCCACCGATCAGCTCTACGCTCTCTCTTACAGCCTTATCGATATCAATTGCCTCGACGAGAGAGACCTTCTCCAACTTTTTCACTTCCTCATCTTCTCAGAGACCTTATTCATGGTTTCCAGCATATTGATCTCATCATCTACGGTAATCATTGGGGAGGCGCCCTCTTTAACGAGTTGGTAAAAGTGTTGATATTGCCCCTTGAAGCTGGGATGCTTGAACTGGAGAAGGTCAAGATACCATTTTATCCCCTTCTCATTCCAAGTTGTGGTTCTTCCACCAACAGTAATATCAAGCTTGTATGGACCTATCATCAAATCCGTGTACATATCTCCGTGTTCACCGGTTACTTGGACACTGAATCTTGGTCTCAGCTTGGTCCAGCTCATGGCAGCGTTAATTTGAACCCCTCTCTCAGACACTAGCTCTGTATCCAAATTATCACAGACATCATAGTCCTTGCACCACCAATGGACAGGACCTATCCCTTGGATGTGCCCCGCAAGAGGATACAAGACAGAGAGAATATGGGGCAAGACATCCTCAAGAACCCCGTCCCCCAGGGTCTCCCTGAAATCCGTCTGGCTACGATAAGACTTGAGGAGATTCTCGAAAGCCACATCAATACTAGTAATATCCCCGATAGCTCCACCCTGAACCCGTCCAATCATCTCGACCAGACTGGGTGTAAAAGCGTAATTGTGGGCAGGCATAACCGTCAAACAGGTTTCTTGTTGAGCAGCTTTGATCTTATAGCAGCCCTCCAAGCTCTCTGCCAATGGTTTCTCGCATAACACATGCTTTCCAGCGTATAGTGCATCCAATACTATGGCTTCATGGAACCTTGGAGGCGTGTTTACAGCCACTGCATCAACATCAGGATCAGACAATAATTTCCTATAATCGATATAGGTCTCAGCTGCTCCACAGCTTTCCGCTAAATTGCTCATCCTCTCCTCATTGATATCAGATAAAGCGGTTACACTGATCTTGTCGATCTGTTCTATGGCTTTCAGGTGAAACATGGACGTGACCCTTCCACACCCGATTATCCCAAGGCGAAGCATATGGTTCTCACTAGTAGCATTGATAGTAAAAATATTCCTAGACTCAGAGGTCTAAGAATTTACAGAACAATTGATCTGTAAGTCCTTTTGGTTTCTCAAGGTTCTTGGGCTTGGGCGGGTTCTTTACATTGCAGAAGTATTTCCAGTAGAAATATTTCCCGACAGTAACCTCCATCTTCAGTGCCTTGTGGAGGAATACATCTACATTTCCCATCCAGGCTCTCCCGAGGAAGCTTCCTGCAAAAGCCATTCCGAGTAAGTATGTTGCTATTGCGAGCAGTATTTGAGTCGCGGTTGCGATTGTGAACTCCAATCATATCACTAGCGATACACAGCCCATGGTTGAATAAAAGCTTAACTCAAACCCTTCAGAGCCTCACGATAACCAAACCGGAAACTCACAAACCCACATAGAACCAGCTCAGACCAGTAAGTCGCAAGCCGTGTCAACAGACTGATAGCCCCTGCGACCTCCAAGGGTACGCCCACAACCACAAAGGCACCGGCGAGACCAGCGTCAACGACCCCCAGTCCACCCGGAATAAGGAAATTCAGCTGCTGTATGAACTCGATCACAGCATAGATCAACACAATTACCCAGAAGTTTATGGGCTCATTCAGTGAAATCGACACCATATATGCCGTAATAGCCCCTGTGCTCCAATGGAACCCAACAAGGAAAAGAGAGAACAAATTCTCCAAAGGTCTCTTCCGCAGAGTCTTGAGAGAATCTTGTATCTCGTCTATAAACTGCTTGAAGCTGCTTAGCCCAAAGCTTGCACTATATATTCGCTTCCGCATCATGTTATTCAACCACTCTGGGCTCCTTTCATAGAGCCACATCATTATCCGGGGGGTAAGGATAACCGCAAACATGATCATGTTTGAGAGGGCAAACAGGACCGCGAACCAGATGAATCCAACCTGTATCGGGATATCCGAGCCATTAACAAACCTAATAATAATCGCGGCAAGGGATATCATCAAACCAAAACTGATGAAATAATAGACCTTACTCACGATCACAGAAGAGACAGCCTTACCGATATTGCCTCCCTCCTTATCCCTAATCAGGTAAGCACGCACCAACTCAAAGCCCGAGGGAAAAGGCAGCATCCAGACAACAAAAAGACCAACAAAAGAAACCTGTATGCTCTCCCATAGGCTATTCTTGAAGCCCAGACTCCTTAGTAGTATATGCCACGACGCTGACAGAAATACGAGACCCGCATAATTCACCCCTATTGCAGCTAGGAACATCCATGGGTCAAACCTGCCAACCTCAGTCAGCACAGCGAATGGGTTCGAGTATACGATATATCCTACGAAGAGAGCAACACCGATTGCCAGGAAAACTAGTCCCCAATTGTTTCTCTTCATAGATATCTCCCAAAAAAAACAGTCCACGGGAATAAAAAATATGGGAGCAAACAAATAAGGGAAAAATCAAGATACTGGTGATGGACAGTTTCGAGGAGTTTCTTGAAGAGAACCGGGACAAGTATATATCCGTTATCACCCCGGGAGGCAACCATGGGGATACCCTAATCCACTTGGGGTTAATGAAGAAACTCAAGGAATATGATATCGAACATACCTGCCTAAACCTAGAGGAGCTATACAGGGATAACCTGCTACTGGGCGCCAGGTATCTAGTAAATATCGGTTTATGGAGGATGGGCTCAAACCATGGGTTCAAACTACTGGAATTGCCAGAAGAGACAGAGTTGATACTCTTCGAGGGCGGAGGCTATATGAACGATATCTGGTACGGACCCACCCTCCTATGGCAAGTCATGAAAAGAAACCCAGAACCAGTAGCAGTAGGACCCCAGAGTTATCTATTCACAAAGACA
This sequence comes from uncultured Candidatus Bathyarchaeia archaeon, assembly GCA_964653295.1. Lineage (GTDB taxonomy): Archaea > Thermoproteota > Bathyarchaeia > TCS64 > TCS64 > RBG-16-57-9. The sequence continues at coordinate 3,326 of CAZZFH010000227.1, forward strand.
AGGTTCCATCAATACTTTGAGGATAACCGTCCAGTCCATCTATTCTGCCGAGAGCTGTACAGCCTTGAGCATCTGAAGAAAAAAGGACTCCCCAGCAACGTGGTTACCTCGGTCTCACCCGAGTTAGCCCTGTATTTGAATGAAGGGGATTTGAGGGAATTCATAACGCAACGAGAAGGAGGCTATGAGCTGATTGCTCTGAGGAATGATAAGGAGTCAGCCTTAGGTAGCTCTGCTCGGGAGGAAATCATCCAGATGTGTGAGAATCCAATGATAGCAGATATCTCATTAGGGAAAAACATGACTGATTTCGTCTCAACAGTGTATAACGCGGATAATGTCTTTACAGACAGGCTTCATGTAGCTATCCTATCCAAGACTCTCGGCAAGAAGGTTACCCTTTTCGGCAACAGGTACCACAAGAACAAAGGAGTCTGGGAATACTCGCTAAAAGACAGCGTAGACTACGTTGAGACCTTATAGAGAGTCTTATATCGCAAGAAACCCAGAGACTAAACGTGACCCGGATGAGTGAATATACTTCACTCAGTATAATAATACCCGTCCTAAACATGGGTAGAACCATCAGAGCGACACTAGATTCCCTGATGAAGCTAGACTACCCTAGGGAAAACCTTGAGATTATTGTGGTAGATGGGCAGAGTAAAGATGAAACCCGGAAAATAGTCAGAGAATATCCCGTATTATTGGTTGATCAAGAAGGCAGAGGTCTCAACGCTGCAAGAAACACAGGGATCAAACACAGCTCAGGCGAGATACTGGCATATACCGACGGAGACTGCGTGATACCAAAGAACTGGGCAAAAAAAATAGTGGAAAACTTCGATGACCCTTTCATCGGTTTTGTCGGTGGGACGATGGAGGGGTATGACCGAAGAAATGTACTGAGCAATTATATGGATGAGAGCCTATTCCAGTCCAAACCCGGTTTCAGGATACGCATAGAAACCACGGACCTTAAACTGATGCAGTTCCCGGCGGGAGCGAACATGGCTTTCCGCAGAAAGGCATTGGCGAAGGTCAAGTTCTTTGATGAGAATATTACGTATGGGTTTGATGATCTGCAGCCAGTTGAGGCTATGGGGTTCAAGGGCTTCAGGATAGTATTGGACCCAGAGGTAAGCATACTCCATCAACACAGGAGCACGTTACGGGAACTACTCAAACAGCACTTCAACTATGGACGAGGAGGCTCAT
>CAZZFH010000228.1:0-4467 GCA_964653295.1 uncultured Candidatus Bathyarchaeia archaeon
TTCAACCCGATGAGATATCAGATTACGTAGAAAATATCCATAGGCTCCGTGAAACTACCGAGGTAAAACTTCTTGTTGGGTTGGAGATGGATTATTTCCCATCTGCCGAAAGGGAGTTGGAGGCAATTATCGATGAGTATCCCTTTGATTTTATCTTGGGAAGCACTCATTACATAGGCGAATATGATGTAGGCTCTAGGAAGGATGCATCCGGCTTCTTTGGGGGTAGGAGTCTAAACGAAGCTACCTCAGAGTATTTTGGGCTGTGGCGTAGAGCTATTGAGAGTGGTTTGTTTGATGTTATGGCTCACCCGGATTATTGGAGACGGTTTCTTCATCTAATAAGAGAGGAGCCTGCTGGTTTCTCTGAGTATGGCTTGGTACACGAGGCTATTGATAGCCTGATTAGCTATGATGTAGGTATCGAGATCAATACGTCTGGGAGAAGGCATGAGCACTCAATACAGTATCCTATACGTGAGTTCTTGGAGGCGGTTCACCGAGCAGGGTTGAAGAAGATAACCCTTGGGAGTGATAGTCACCTTCCTAGTCATCTGGGGTTTTGGCTGCCTGCAGCAGTTGATCTACTCCAAGACGTTGGCTTCAAGTATATCAGTAGTTACGAGAACCGGAAAAATACTGCTAACCCTATCGACTCTGTGGTAAGAAGAGTGAAAAACAGGTAATGTCCATCAGTATCTATGTCTAATCATCCTTTGAGCAAGATAGTACCCGATTTCAACATCTATAGCTACTATGCTGGAATAAACATGGCATTCGCTGAGGTAGTGGGTTTTGGCTGTAAGCAACTCGCTCTGAGCAGCCCATATAGTAGAGAGGTGGCTGAATCGATGATCCCTGCGACTGAGCACGCTGCTAAAGAGTATAATTGTAAGCTGCTGGTTGAACCCAATCTACTGGTATCCAAGCTGTTCCCAAGGGACATAGCCAAGGATAAGACAGTGATACTCATTGCCCATGACCAGTCAGTGCTCGATGAGTACATGACACTCAAAAAACTCAGACAAAAAAGCGATGAGAAAGGGAACCCAGAAGACTTAGAGCATGAGATTGCCCAACGCTTTGGCGCTCTGCTCAGCTATGATGAACAAACTATAAACAGGCTAATAGCGAAAAACGGCTAGGATGGTGGGGGTCTTCTCCCAAGTGTGAAATCGACATCCATTACATCCCCGTCTCGGATAATTGTCAATTTCACAGTATCGCCCGGCTTGGTGTTGCGTGTCAGATAGACCTGTAGTTCATAGAAGCTATCTAGTGTTAATCCCTCGACACCGATTATTATGTCTCCTCCAATATCAAAGGGGACACCGTTAATCACTGCTGTATCTGAAGAGCCCTGAATCCCAGCATCATCAGCTGGACCATCCTCGATTATCGCTGCAACTAGTGTCCCATGCGTGTCTCGGTCTAATCCCATTGCCTCAGCCATATTAGGGAATAGGTTGTAGCCGCTGATTCCGAGCCATGGGTGCTCGTATTCTCCGTTCTCGATTAGGCTGTTGACTTCTCTGGTGATGGTGTCGCTTGGTATGGCGAATCCGATTCCGCTGAAGTCATTTGTCCTGCTTATGATGGCGGTGTTCATCCCGATGACCTCTCCTTTGAGGTTGAGTAGTGGTCCACCGCTGTTACCGGGGTTGATTGCTGCATCTGTCTGGATAACGTCCACTATTACATATCCTCCTGTTGCGTCCATCTGGCGGCCAACAGCGCTGATGACTCCCACAGTCATGGTGTTAGCTAACCCGAATGGGTTTCCTATGGCGATGGCTGTTTCTCCCACTAATAGCTCGCTGCTAATCCCTACTTTTAGTGGGTGTAGGAGTCCTTGGGGGGCTTCGACCTTGATTACCGCCATGTCGCTGTATGGGTCTCGTCCTATGAGTTCTGCTTCCAGAATGTTTCCTGTTTGGAATGTTACTTGGATGGTTGTCGCGTCCTCGACTACATGGTTATTTGTGATGATATGTCCATCAGTGTCATATACCCAGCCGCTTCCCGTCGCACCACCACTTGGTGTCATTACACTTATGAGAACCACGCTGTTTCTCGTCTGGTTGTAAATCTCGATGACGCCAATATTAGGGGTGTCTTCTCCTATGTCGATGATTCTTATCTCTTCTTTGAGGCTGTCAATCTCTTGCTGGGCGCTACTGAGTTGGAATTTAAGGTTTTCAAGCTCTGTCTCTAGCATACTTAAGTTTGAGTCATTGTCTCCATAGATGGTCGTGTAGGTTAGTACTCCTACATTGATTACCATCATCACAACGACGATAGCCCAAATCATATTGTCCCTACCTTTGTTGGTCTCGTATTCACTCAAATTTGATCAACTATTGATCGTAGGCATCTGGTAAAAAGATATTTCAAAATATAACCCAGTTTAGGCTCAGTCGAGGGGTTAGTCTACATAATGCTTGTAGGTATGGTCCCTGAGCTTCTGGTGGACTATCTCCATTATCTCATCTGAGGGTACCCTGAAGGTGGGTAGATCACTCTCTCCCTGCGGTGTACGTGTCATTGCATCGTTTTTCCACATAGTCACAGCCTCAGTCATGAGGGTTCCAGCCTCTACGAGGGTGAGCCAGCAGAGCTTCTCATATGTATCGCCTCTGTGGACTGGGATTTCTCTGCGTACCACTATGTCTCCTGTGTCGATGTTTGGGTCGATGAAGTGGCATGTGGAGCCAATTGGTATATCATAGTAGACTGACCAGGCTGGGCTGGCTGAGCCTCTTACCTCTGGGAGGAGCCCGGGGTGGCTGTTGAGCATGCCGTCTGGAGGTATTCTCAGTATGCTTTTTCTGATGATCCTTGTTCCTCCGAGTACTCCTAGGTCTGGTTTGAGTTCCTCTATTAGCTCTCTGCACGCCTTTTTGTTGTGGTGGGGTACCTTGTATCTTGGTATATCCTTGCCTTCCAGTAGCTCTGTGAATGTTGGTGCTACCCTGTGACCCTTTATTCTTTCGAGGAACTTGCCTTTTTCTTCCTCAGCGATATCAGATGCTTCTTCTATTATTGCCATGGGGTAGTGTCCGGCGTTCATTAGTTGCATCAACATCTCCCTGCCATAGGGGTGCTCTTCCAGTACCATGAATACGAATTGTTTATCGGGCATGGGATGAAAAATGTGGAATGATTTAAGAATATATCTAATAGAGAGCGCCGGTCAAGGCTTTTCCACAGTCACAGTGAAGCTCATCAGGGATCAACGGTATTGCCCCCATGATCAATTGCCTAAAGTTCTCGCTGTTCTTCTCCATGGTCTCCATGACCTCTGCTGCGCTCACTGGCTTCTCTGCCCATACATCGTAGTCTGTTACCATGGCTACTGATACATAGCAGATCTGGGCTTCTCGTGCGAGTATTACTTCTGGGTACATTGTCATGCCGATGATGTCGCAGCCCCATTGTCTGAACATGTTGGATTCTGCTCTTGTGCTGAATCTGGGTCCCTCTATGCAGACATAGGTTCCTTCCTTGTGGTTCACCAGTCCAAGTTTATCGGCGTAGTCTCCAAAGACCTTTCGTAGCTCTGGACACAGTGGATCGGCTGCTGATATGTGACAGATTTGTCCGCCTTCGTAGAATGTGTCGCTTCGTTTTCTTGTTCTGTCTATGAATTGATCTGTGAGTACAAAGTGTCCGGGCTCATAATCCATTCTTAGGCTGCCGACTGCGCTGCTGGCTACTATTCTTTTTACTCCCAGTTTCATGAATGCCCAGATGTTGGCTTGGAATGGTATCTTATGGGGTGGGATTACGTGTCCATCGCCGTGTCTTGGGATAAACGCTATCTTGGTGTCACCATAGTCTCCTAGAGTGACTGTTGCTGAGGGTGAGCCGTAAGGTGTGTGAACCTTTACTCTCTCAGCATTCTCAATAATATCCGGGTCATATACTCCGGTTCCACCAATTATGGCGATATCTGCTTTTGGTTTCGACATGGATACATAGAGGAGTATTTATGATAAATGATTTTTCGCACATGCTTGGACTAGCCAACAAATAAGAATATGCGCAATGTATTCAGTTATTGAGCACGTTGGAGGAGGCTGTTAAGAGCTGTTATCACTGCGGGAAGCTTACCTTCAACCCATACTACTGCAGGGAATGCGGTCACTACTTCTGTGGGGAACACCGCGGCTTAAAACAGCATGACTGCGAGTCCCTCAAAAAACCAGTACTTGCACTTCCCCGTAAAAAGACTGGCTGGTTCACAAGACTGGCAATATTACTAATTCTGGTGGCGACGACCCTGTATGTATTGGACTTTTATGGTGTCCTCAACTTGGACAGAATACTGAACCTGTTCCGAGACCTAGTATAATGTGCTTGCGTTGATTTGCATGTATTTATGATAAATGCTTGACTCTCGTGAATTTTAGTAATGTTTAAGACTGATTCTCCTAACATGGACGAGAATAAACCTTGGAGAAAAAG